>CAIKVZ010000083.1 GCA_903830985.1 uncultured beta proteobacterium | reverse complement strand
TGCGCCACGCCCTGGACGAAGGCAAAAAAACGATCGAATCCGGAGATGGCAAACAGTTGCTTTCCCAAGTGCAGGACTTGTTGGTGCAGTACCAGGCCAACGTCGATCATGCGATTGATCTGATGGCCGCCGACCAGGGCTTTCGGGGCGGCGAGCTGGCGCAGTTTCTGGCCAGCCCGAAGAATATCGAGGTTTACGAAGCCACCGATCGGGTCATGGGGGCACTGGTGCGACAAAAGGAAGAATCGGCGCAGCAAGCCTCGGCTGCCGCCTTCGCCTTTTCCAGCAGGATCGAGCGCTGGACCTTGTTGCTGCAGGGCATGGGCTTGCTCGCCGGCCTGGGCCTGGGTGCCTTGGTGAGCGTCTCCCTGCGCCGCCCGTCGGAGCGGCTGCGCCACAGTATCGAAGGCCTGGCAGCGGGACAACTCGACATCGCCGTGCCGCACACCGAACTGGCCAACGAGGTGGGCGCGATGGCCTGCGCCATCACCGATCTGCAGCGCGTGGTGCAGGACGCCGATGCACAGCGCTGGGTGAAGACCTGCCTGACCGAGATCGCCGCGGCGGTCCAGGCCATAGAAGTTCTGCACGAATTTGCCAGCACCTTGATGGCGCGCCTCACACCCGTTGTCGGCGCACAGATTGGCGTGCTCTATGTGCTGGACGCGAAAAACGCCGACTATCGCTTCCAGGGCGCCTGGGGCGTGGCCGATTCGGCGGTGCTGGTGCGCAACTTTTGCGCCGACCAGGGTCTGTTGGGCCAGTGTGTGCGCGACGCGCAGGCGATCGTGGTGGAAGGTCTGAATCCGGGCGATCTGCGCATCCAGTCAGGGCTGATCGATGTCGCGCCGCGCTCGGTGCGTATCCTGCCGGTGTGCAGTTCTTCCGGCGAAGTGCTGGCGGTGATGGAACTGGCCAGCGGCAATCCGCAGCAGCAGCGCCAGCAGACGCTGCTGCTGGAGATGCTGCCGTTGATCGCGCTGAACCTGGAGATTTTCAATCGCAACCAGGTGGCCCGCGATCTGCTGGTACAGACACAGGACCAGGCCAGGGAACTTGGTGTCCAGCGCGACGAACTTCAGGCTTCCAGACTCACCGCAGAGGAAGCCACCAAGGCGAAAAGCGAGTTCCTGGCGAACATGAGCCATGAAATCCGCACCCCCATGAACGCCGTCATCGGCCTGTCGCATCTGGCGCTGAAAACCGAGCTCACGCTGCGTCAGCGCGACTACCTGCAAAAAATAAATTCCGAAGGAACAGCGCTGTTGGGTGTGATCAACGACATTCTGGAATTTTCCAAGTTGGAAGCCGGCAAGATGGCGCTGGAAAAGTTGCCGTTCTGGCTGGACGAATTGCTCGACGGACTGTCCACCGTGGTGGCGCAAAAGGCGAACGAAAAGGGCTTGGAGTTCCTGATCCGGGTGGCGCCCGACGTGCCGGCAGCGCTGCTGGGCGACGCCATGCGCTTTCGTCAGGTAATGATCAATTTGGTGAACAACGCCATGAAGTTCACCGAGCGTGGCCAGGTCAAGGTCGATGTCAGGGTTTCGCAGCGCCTGGGACAGGCCATCGAACTGACGGTTTCAGTGGAAGACACCGGGATCGGCCTGACCCCGGAGCAATGCAGTCGTTTGTTTACGGCCTTCAGCCAGGCCGACAGTTCGACCACACGCCGCTATGGCGGCTCGGGTCTGGGCCTGGCGATCTCCATGGGCCTGGTTGAAATGATGAACGGACGCATCTGGGTGGAGTCTGAGTTCGGCAAAGGCAGCAGCTTTCGCTTCAGCGCCTGGATGGAACAATCCACGCTGCAGCGCGGCACGGCGCACATCCATTGCTCGGCTGACGGCGTGCGCGTGCTGGTGGTGGACGACAACGCCACGGCGCGCGAAATACTTGCCGAACAACTCCAGTCCTTTGGCATGCGGGTGGATGGCGCCGCGGGCGCACACGCGGGCATGATGGCATTGCAGGGCGCCGATGACGCCGACCCCTACCAGGTGGTGATGATGGACTGGCGCATGCCGGTGACCGACGGAGTCGAGGCGACCCAGCAGATCATGCAAGAGATGGGATTGACCCACAAGCCGGCGGTGGTCATGGTGACCGCCTTTGGCGCCGATGAAGTGCGTGCGGCAGGAACGCTGGCCGGCGCCACGGGATTCATTGACAAGCCGGTCAGCCAATCGCGCCTGTGGGATACCCTGACTGAAATCCTTTATCCGGATACGGTTGTCACCAGTCAGCCGACGGTGCTTGCCTCACTGCATCAGCCGTCTGCCGGCATTCGTGTGCTGCTGGTCGAAGACCACGAGATCAACCAGCAGATAGCCACGGAGTTGCTGGAGTGCATGGGCGTGGAGGTATCGCTGGCAGGTAATGGCCAGCAGGCCCTGGACATGCTGAATGCGGCACCGGACCCGCTGCCGTGGGCCATGGTGCTGATGGACCTGCAAATGCCGGTCATGGACGGGCACCAGGCCACGCTGGCACTGCGCAGCTTGCCGCGTTTCAAGGACCTGCCCATCATCGCCATGACGGCCCATGCCATGGCCGAAGAGGGCGCGCGTTGCCTGGCCGAGGGCATGAACGAACACCTGACAAAACCGATTGACCCGGATGCGCTGCTGCGCTGCATCGTGCGCTGGGGTATGAAGAAGCTTGCCCAGCCAGACCTGCAGGTTGCCGACCTGGACGCGGGCACCGGCCTGCGCCAATGCGCGGGAAACCGCGAGCTCTATTACTCCATACTCGGGAAATTCCTTGAAACCCTGACACGCACACCGCAACAGTTGCGTGCCGCCCTGGCCTGCGGGGATGCGACATTGGCGCAGCGCTTGGCACACACGCTGCGCGGCGTTGCGGCGAATGTGGGCGCAGCCCGCTGCAGCGCGTTGAGCGCAGATCTGGAAGCCGCGCTGCGTCAGGGCCGCAGTCCGGCAGAGTTGGACCGACTGATGCTGCCCCTGGAGCAGCATGCGACGGTGTTGCGCGTGGCGCTGAACCAGGCCCTGCCCGCGACACAAGCACCCGAAACCATCGAACCCGACCTCAAGTTGCTGCAGCGGGTTTGCCGTGAACTGGCGGCGCTGCTGGAAGCCAACGACGCCCAAGCCCAAGCCCTGCTGCAGGCGCATGCCGCCATGCTGGGCATCGGGCTAGGCCCAGGCTTTGCATCCTTGCAGCAATGCACCGAAAATTTCGAATTTGAGTTGGCG
>CAIKVZ010000082.1 GCA_903830985.1 uncultured beta proteobacterium | reverse complement strand
TCATTGCGAGCGAAGCGTGGCAATCCATGAACCCTGGATTGCCACGCCGCTAGCGCGGCTCGCAATGACGAGGCGGTGCGCAATGGCTTCATGTTTTCGTGCTGTTACGGGTTCTTTATTTCCGAACCGGCGCGCAGGTAGAACCACCAGTTCAGCACCAGGCACAGGGCGTAGAAAACAGCAAAGCCGTACATCGACAGCTCGGGCGTACCGGCCTTGATCTGTGCACCGATAACGACGGGTGCGATGAAGGCGCCGTAGGCCGCTACCGCCGAGGTCCAGCCCAGTACCGGTCCCGCCTGCTGGCGATCAAAGATCACGCCGATGGTGCGAAAGGTGGAGCCGTTGCCGATGCCGCTGGCGGCAAACAGCAGCACGAACAGCCACATGAAAGTGGAGAAATACTGCTCGGGCGTGGCCGAGGCATAGGCCTGCATCATCACGTAGCCGACGGCGGCCGAGGCGAACACCATGACGGCGGAGATCACCTGCGTCACGATGGATCCTCCCACCTTGTCCGAGATCCAGCCGCCCACCGGGCGGATCAGCGCGCCGACAAAGGGGCCGATCCAGGCGTAGGTCAGTGCTGACGGCGCATTGGGGTTTTTCAGCGTGTGCTGCATCAGTCCGGCGGCGTCCGGGATGTGGCTCACGCCGAAGATCACCGTGATGGACAGCGGCAGCGCCATGGAGAAGCCGATGAAGGAGCCGAAGGTCACGATGTAGAGCATCGTCAGCGACCAGGTGTGCTTGTTCTTGAAGATCTCGAACTGCTTGGCGATGTTGCCCTTCATTTCGCCAAAGGCCGCCAGTTTCATGGCCATCAGCGTGGCGACGATGGTCAGCGGCAGTGCCACCCACATGTTGAGCAGTCCCAATCCGGTCGGTGCCGGCAGGTACAGGTACAGGCCGAGGGCGCCGATGACGCAGGTGATGCCCCACAGGTAGATGATCTTGCTGAACGCCGCCACCGTGCCGCCGTAGTTGGGCGAGAGCGGCAGCAGGTTGTTCATGCCGAACCAGGCAGCCACCACCAGGGGCAACAGGATCGCGGCCCAGATGAAGCCGGCGTTCTGGATGAAGGTGGGTGTGCCGGCCAGGATCTTGCCCAGGATCCAGCCGCTGTCCTTGGTCAGCACCATGGAGCCGCCGCCGGCCGCGCCAAACAGACCGACCGTCATCACCAGCGGAATCAGCACCTGCATGGTGGTGACGCCGAAGTTGCCAAGGCCGGCGTTCAGGCCCAGGCCCGTGCCTTGCAGGCGCTTGGGGAAGAAGCCCGTGATGTTGGACATGGAGCAGGCGAAATTGCCGCCGCCGATGCCCGACAGGAAGGCACAGGCCTGAAACACCCACAGCGGCGTGGCCTTGTCCTGCAGCGCGATGCCGGTCCAGACGGCGGGGATGATGAGCAGCGCCGAGGTCAGGAAGATGGTGTTGCGCCCACCTGCCAGGCGGATGAAGAACGACGCCGGGATGCGCATGGTGGCACCCATCAGGCCGGCGATGGCCGTCAGGGTGAACATGTCCGCGGGTTTGAACGGAAACCCGAGGTTCAGCATCTGCACCGTGATGATGCCCCACATGGCCCATACGGCGAAGCCGCACAGCAGGTTGGGAATGGAGATCCACAGGTTGCGAAAGGCCACGGCCCGTCCGGTGGATTCCCAGAATTTTTCGTCTTCGGGTCGCCAGTCGGCGATGTCGACGCGGGAGGAGGTGTTGCTGTTCATGGATTTCCTTTCGACGGTATTTCGATCAAATCGTGGTGTCAGTGCTGCGCGTGAAGGGCCGTCTGGTGCTTGCCCATGACCTCGCCGCGGCGCACTTCGGTCCAGTACATCCAGATCAGCGAGACCCAGACCACGCCATACATCAGCATGAAGGCGCTGGAGCGGATGCCGGTCAGGTCCATGAGCGCGCCGAACAGGATCGGCAGCACAAAGCCGCCCATGCCGCCGGCCAGACCCACGACGCCACTGACGGTGCCGATGTTGTCGGTGTATTCGTCGCTGATGTACTTGAAGACGCTGGCCTTGCCGAAGGCGAAGGCAATGCCCAGCACAAACATCAGCGCCGTGAAGACGTAGACGTTCAGGCCGATGTGAAAGGTCTTCGGGCCGTTGACTGTGGCGACGGTGAAATCAAACTGCGGATAGCTCAGCAGGAACAGGCAGACCCAGCTGACCCACAGCACCCACCAGGTGACGCTGTGCGCGCCCCATTTGTCCGACATCCAGCCGCCCACGGCACGCAACACGCCGCCGGGCAGGGAGAAGCAGGCCGCCAGCAGTGCTGCGCTGCGGATCTCCAGGCCGAATTCGCCCACGTAGTACTGCACCATCCACAGCGAGAGCGCCACGTAGCCGCCGAACACGATGCTGTAGTACTGGCAGTACTTGAGCACGCGCGGGTCCTTGAGCATCTTCAACTGGTCGACAAAGCGCACGTTGCTCGGCACCAGATGGGCCGGGTCGCTGTGGCTGAAGAGCCAGAACAGGATGACGGTGCCGAACATGATGGCCGCATACACCTGCGGCACCATGGTCCAGCCAAAGGCCACGACCAGCGCGGGTGCGACGAACTTGTTGACCGCTGCGCCCGAGTTGCCGGCACCGAAAATGCCCATGGCGAAGCCCTGCTGGTTCTTCGGGAACCAGCGCGCCACATAGGGCGTACCCACCGAAAAGGAGCCCCCGGCCAGTCCCACGAACAGGCCGATGGTCAGGTAGTGCCAATAGGCCGTGGCGCTGGCCATGAGCCAGATCGCGGGAACCGTGCAGGCCATCAGGATGGTCAGGACGATGCGCCCGCCGAACTTGTCGGTCCAGATACCCAGCGGTACGCGGATCAGTGAACCCGTGAGCACAGGCGTGGCCATGAGCAGACCGAACTGCGTGGAGTTGAGGTCCAGCGCCTTCTTGATCGGTATGCCGATGACGGCGAACATCATCCACACCATGAAGCACACCGTGAATGCCAGCGTGCTGACGATCAGCACCGACAGTGCCTGCCCTTTTTTTGTCATGCCATCGACTCCTTGTTTGTCGTGGCATGACTGTAGGTTTGGCAAGGCAGCGGCGCCATCCTTCGGTGGGACGCGGCTTGCGCGCCGGAGGAACTAGGGCTTCTCGGCGCTCATAGTTCGGAAGAACTATGCCGGCGGTTCGTCGTCAGTTGTCTGCGCTGGATCAAATTGGCCAGCGCAAAAAGGAGGGCCTAAATCAGACCTTTTTCCGAGGCGATGACCGCGGCATGCACGCGCGAACTCACGTCGAGTTTGCGCAGCACATGCTGCACATGGATCTTCACCGTGGTCTCGGCAATGCCCAGGGCGCGGCCGATTTCCTTGTTGCTCGAACCCTGGGCGATGCCGCGCAGGATCTCACGCTCGCGCGGCGACAGCGCGTCCAGCGGCGACGCGGGTGCTGACGGTACAAGTTCCGGACCGGCGGCCGCACCGCGGTAGGCCGCCACGAGCTTGCTCGTCATCTCGGGGGCGATCACGCTTTCGCCTTGCACCGCGCGCTGAATGGCCGCGATCAGCGCCTCGCCCTCGGTCGTCTTGAGCAGGTAACCGGACGCGCCGCCGCGCAGTGCGGCTGCCAGGTCGTTCTCGTTCTCGCTCACCGTGAGCATCAGGATGCGCGCCTGCGGCGCGGCCTCCCTGAGGGCGGGGAGGGCATCGACGCCGTTCACACCGGGCAGGTGGTTGTCCAGCAGGATCACGTCGGGCTGCAGCTCCTGGGCGCGGCGCTGAGCTTCGCCGGCATCGGCTGCGTCGCCCACCACCAGCACGGCCGGGTCGCGCGACAGCAGGGCCGACAGTCCGCGACGAAACAGGGTGTGGTCATCGACCAGCAGGGTGCGGATGGGGTGCGGCAGGGTGTTCATGGGGCAGGCATTGGAACATGGCCGCATCATGCGCCCAATGCGGGCCCGGGGGCTTGCGCTCGTCCTTCGGCCATGGCCTGGGTTGGCACCGGCAGGGTCAGGATGACGGAGCTGCCGTGATGCGGCGTGGAGATCACTTCCAGCGTGGCGCCTATGCGTTGCGCGCGCTCGGTCATGATGCGCATGCCCACATGGGTCTCGTCCATTTGCTGGAGGTCGGGCAGAAAACCGATGCCGTCGTCGCGCACCTCGAAGCGCCATTGCGGTTGCTGCTGCACGTCGAGCCAGACCTGTGAGGCGCGGGCGTGCTTGCGCACATTGGACAGCGCCTCCTGCACGATGTGCAGTACCTGGATCTGCAGGTCGGGTGTCAGCGGCATGCCTTGGCCGGACATCACCAGGGCGGATTTCAGCCCGGTCTGGTGCTCGAACTTGAGCAGGGTGGTGGCCAGCGCCGGCTCGATGTCCTCGGTGTTGGTGCGGGTGCGAAAGTGCAGCAGCAGTTCGCGCACGTCGCCATAGCTTTCGCGCACACCGGCGTCGATTTCCTCCAGCACCTTGCGGATTTCCAGCATGGAGCCGGATTGCACGGCGTCGCGCATCAGTTGCACCTGGATCTTCAAAAAAGCCAGCGACTGGGCGATGGAGTCGTGCAGTTCGCCGGCGATGAGCTGGCGTTCGCCGGAGACGGCCGCTTCCTTCTCGAGCGCGTTCAGGCGCAGGTTTTCCATGGCGCTGGCCAGATGGCTGTTCAGCGCTTCCAGCAGCGAGCTTTCCGCTTCCGTGGGCGTCACCCTGGCGTGGAAAAAGAGATCGACCTCGCCCATGAGCCGCTCGTGCAGGCGGATGGGTACGGTCACCACGGTTTCAAAGCCGGCCCGGGCGCAGTGCTTGAGCGCTGCGGTTTCCAGCTTGTTGATCGGAATCACGCGCAAGCCGCTCGGGGACGGTGTGCCGCAGTGGCAGTCGCCGGCAACCAGGCATTGTTCCTCTTTCACCATGCTGGTGGGCAGACCGCTGGCGGCCAGCATCAGGTAGCGCCGGTTCTCCTGGTCCGACCAGCGCAGTGCCACGCCGTCGGCATGGGCGATGTGCATCACGCGCTGCGAAAAATCCTGTGCGAGTTCGTCCAGCGAGGTGGCGCGCGCCACCAGTGCCGTGACTTCGTACAGGGCTTCCAGGCGCTCGCGTTTGACTTCCAGTTCAGCGGTCTTTTCTTGCACCTTGCTTTCCAGGTTGCGGTACATGGATTGCAGGTGTTCGGCCATGTCGTTGAAGCCGTTGGCCAGGGTGCCGAACTCGTCGGTGGTGACCCGGTCCACGCGCGCGCCCAGATCGCCGCCCTGGATCTTCTGGATGGCCTGCTTCAACAGGTTGACCGGCTCGAGTACGAACAGGTAACCGGTGAACAGCAGCAGGGCGGCGCCAAACACGGCCAGCCCCAGGATCCCCATCTGCAGCAGGTGCAGCACGGCGGTCCAGCGTGCCATGTGGGTCTCGATGCTGGCGACAAATTTGTCGATGTCCGACGCAAAGCTGACGGTATCGCCGCGCAGCGCCGTCAGGCTGGTGGGGGCGGGCCCGAGCCACTGGGTGTGGAATTTTTTCCAGTCCAACTCCACCGTGGCAAAGTGCGCCTGCGCCCTGGCGTCCCAGGGGACGAACAGCGGGCGCTCCGGGTCGCCATCGCGCAATACCGTCAGGCTGTGCTCGAATTCACGCTCCAAAGAAGGCAATGCGGCCGATTCGCCGGTGCCCACTGCCAGGGCCATGCGATAGGCTTGCATGCGCATGCGTCCGGCTTCGTTCACCGCGGCAGCACCACCGTCGAGTTGCCACGAGACCCACAGCGTGGCCATGGTGGAGAGCAGCGCCGCCAGCAAAAAAGGCGTTCCTACCAGGGCGAGTTTGGCACCCAGACCCCAGCGTTCGGCACGCGCACCCATGTCAAAACAGCCCCAGTGAAGCGGAGCGTGTCACAGCGACCCCGACGATGTACGCCACCGTGGCCAGCGAGGCGGCGTAGGCCAGGCGCTGGCGCAACGCCGAGGCCCCGGCGCGCAAGGCCATGGCGCCCAGGCCGACATAGACGACCAGTGCCACCACTTTGGCGGTGAGCCAGGGCTGCTGCAGCGGGTATTGGTGGCTGATCAGGGCCAGGGTGACGGCGGCGCCGAGCAACAGCGTGTCGTTGACATGCGGCAGCCAGCGCAACCAGTGCCAGCGGCGCCAGTTCCAACCGGCCAGCTGCATGCCGCCGCGGGTGGCAAACAGCGCGATGCTGAGCGTGGCGCAGCTGATGTGCAGCGTTCGCACCAGGGCGTAGTCCATCAGCTTTGCCGCCAGGGCAGGCCGCGCCGGCGCCAGCCCTGCAACTGGCCGCGCCGACCCTGGGCGTCCATGTCGCCTTCGAAGCCTTCGAGGATGTTGTAGGCCACGAGCCCCAGTTCGGTGGCGCGCCTGGCCGCCGCGATGGAGCGCACGCCGCTGCGGCACAGCAACAGCATTTTTTGTCCCGCCGCTGCGGCCTGTATCGCCGCATCGAATTGCGGGTTCATGGCCATGCCAGGCCACTGTTTCCAGGGCACGGCCAGCGCGTCAGGGACGAAGCCGACCCAGGTGAGTTCCGCCTCGCTGCGTATGTCCACCAGCACGGCCGTGCCGGCGCGCCACCAGGTGTAGGCCAGCTGGGGCGAAACATCGCCGGCATAGCCCTGCGCCGGCGTGGCGGTCTCGAACGCATTGGCGGCGTTGTTGGGTGCGGGGAGCTTGGATTCGTGCATCAGGCAAATTTTGCCAGCATGTCGGCGATCTCATCCGAGGGCAGATCGCCCTGCTCGATCATGCAGCCGACCATGCTGAAAAAGGACTTGTCCAGCGCCTTGCGCGCGGCCGACAACTGCTGGGCGATCTTTTCGCAATCGGCGTCGCTCTCGATCAGGCGCTGCACGCCGCGCAACTGACCTTCGACGCGGGCCAGACGGTCACACAGGGCTTTTTTCTTGGAGGGGTCGGCAAGCAGGGGCATGGTGCGGTTCGAAAGTTGGTGCGGGATTTTATACCCCTGTGGGTATGAGGTGCACTTGGGTCATATGCCGACGAGGCGGTCGCTCCCGTCAAAACACCACTGTATTGCGCGTTTCGTCGCAGCTGGATGGAAAAATTTCCGATTACGCGGCAGACTCCCGGGTCTTCTCCTTGACCTCTCAGGACCTGCCATGACGCCAATCGATTCCGCTGCCGCCGAGACCGTGCCCAACTTGCCCGGGCGCCGGCGCTGGCTCCATGCAGGTCTGGTGCTGCTGGCCGTGGCTGGAACAGTGGGGTCGCTGGTCGCCTGGCGCGCCAGTTCGGCGGAAAAGAGCGAGAAGAAGCCGGAACCGGAAAAGGCTTTCGAGTTCGCGCCAAGCGATCTGGCCCGGGTCACGGCGCGCGAGCTGGGTCGCATCATTCCGGTTTCCGGGACCATCAATCCGGTGGTCTCGGCCACGGTGCGCTCCAAGCTGGCGGCCGAGGTGGCGACCATCCGTGCCCAGGAGGGCGAGCGCGTGGCGGCTGGGCAGGTGCTGGTGACGCTGGACGCGGCCGACCTGCGGGCACGGCTTGCGGCCCAACTCGCCGCCGTGGCCGAAGCCCAGGCGCGGCTCGATCTGGCCGCCAAGAACCAGACCAGCCAGCGTCAGTTGCTGAGCCAGAACTTCATTTCGCAAAACGCCTTTGACACGGCGCAAAACGGCGTCGATGTGGCCCAGGCATCGCTGCACGCGGCGCAGGCGCAGGGCGACATTGCCAGGCGCGCCCTGAGCGACGCCCAGGTGCGCGCCCCCTTCACCGGCGTCGTCGCCAAGCGTCTCGTGAATGCCGGGGAGAAGGTGTCGCCCGATGTGGCGCTGATGCAGCTGGTGGACCTGACACAAATGGAATTGCAGGCACAGCTGCCGGTGTCGGAGATTCCGTCCATTCAAGTCGGTCAGCCGCTGGAACTCACGGTCGACGGCTTTGGCACGCGCGTCTTCAAGGGCCGGGTCGGGCGTATCAACCCGGCGGCGGAACCCGGGACCCGCGCCATCACGGTCTTTGTGGCGCTGCCCAATGCCGACGGCGCGCTCAGGGGCGGCATGTTCGCCAAGGGGCGCATCGCGCTGGGCGCCAACGCTTCGGTCAATACCCTGCCCGTGACGGCGATCCACGAGGAGGCCGGACAGTCCTTTGTCTTCGGCATCCGCGAGGGCAAGCTGGAGCGCCGTCCGGTGCAACTGGGCCTGCGGCGCGACGAGTTGGGGCTGGTGGAGATGCGCGAGGGCCCGCCGGCTGGAACCGAAGTGGTGGCGGTGCAGAGCGAGGGGCTGCAGCACGGCCTCAAGGCCTTGGTCAAGTCGGCCAAGCCCTGAACCGGGCGCAGCAGCATGTGGTTCACCCGCGTCAGCATCAATCACCCCGTGTTCGCCACCATGATGATGGTCGCCATCATGGTGCTCGGACTGTTTTCCTACCAGCGTCTGGCGGTCGAACAGATGCCCGACATTTCGATTCCGGTGGCGGTGGTGAATACCCCCTATCCCGGCGCCTCGGCGCAGGCGGTGGAGCAGGAGGTGAGCCGCCCGATCGAGGAGATGATCAACACCATCAGCGGCATCAAGGCGATCCGCTCCTATTCGCGCGAAGGCAATTCCACCGTCGTGGCCGAGTTCGAGCTGAATGTGGACGTCAAGGCGGCGGTGCAGGATGTACGCGACAAAGTGGCCGAGGCGCGGCGCGCCTTCAACCGCGATGTCGGCGAACCGACGGTGACGCGCGCCGAGAACGACAATGACCAGCCGCTGATCTACCTGTCGATGCGCAGTGATTCGCGCTCGCTGCGCGAGCTGTCCGAGCTCACGGAGCGCCTGTTGGTCAAGCGCCTGCAGGGCGCGCAGGGTGTGGGCAGCATCGAGGTCAACGGAGAAGTGCAGCGCGAACTGGCGGTGCTGCTCAACGCCGACAAGATGGCGGCGCACGGCGTGGGCGTGGACCAGATCGTCAACGCCCTGCGCGTGGAAAACCAGGACGCGCCTTCCGGCGCACTGGCCTCCGACAAGAGCGAGCGCCTGGTGCGTGTGCAGGGCAAGCTGAAGAAGGTCGAGCAGTTCGAGAGCCTGATCGTGGCGCGCGGCGGCGTCGCCGGCGGCAATGCCATCACGCTGGGCCAGGTGGCCCAGGTGAGCGACGCGCAACGCGAAGAGACCTCCATTTCCACCGAGAACGGCAAGCGCGTGATATCCATCCAGATCCGCAAGACGCGCGGCGCCAACACCATCGACATGGCCGTGGCGATCCGCAAGCAGGTCGAGGAAATCCGCAAGAGCCTGCCGCCCGACATCCAGCTCACCCTGACCTATGACGGCTCGACCTTCATCAAGGACGGCGTGGACAACGTCAAGACCACCATCTTCGAAGGCGCCTTGCTCACGGTGTTCATCGTGTTCCTGTTCCTGCACTCCTGGCGCTCCACCGTGATCACCGGCCTGACGCTGCCGATCTCCGTGTTCGCCGCCTTCATTGCGCTGTACGCCATGGGTTTCACGCTGAACTTCCTGACGCTGCTGGCGCTGTCGCTGTCCATCGGCATCCTGATCGACGACGCCATCGTGGTGCGCGAGAACATCGTGCGCCATCTGGCCATGGGCAAGACGCACCGCCAGGCGGCGCTGGAAGCGACGCAGGAAATCGGTCTGGCGGTCATGGCCACGACCTTTTCCATCGTCGCCGTGTTCCTGCCGGTGGCCTTCATGGGCGGCATCATCGGCAAGTTCTTCTACCAGTTCGGCATCACCGTGGTGGTGGCGGTGCTGGTGTCGCTGTTCGTCTCGTTCACGCTCGACCCCATGCTGTCGAGCATCTGGCGCGATCGCCCCTCGCGCTGGATGGGCTGGGCGCCGATACGCCTGGCCCTGGACGCGCAGCAGCGCTTCATCGACGCCCTGCACGCGCGCTATGACGTGGTGCTGCGCTGGTGCCTGGCGCGGCGCAAGACCACGCTGGCGCTGGTGAGTGCGACCTTTGTCGCGAGCCTGTTTCTCACGCCCTTCATTGGCTCGGAGTTCGTCCCGGACAACGACGAGGGCTACAGCAATGTGCGCATCCAGACCCCCATCGGTTCCTCGCTCGAATATTCGAGCAGCAAGGCCGAGCAGGTGGAGCAGGCGCTGCGCGAGTTTCCCGAGATCAAGCGCATCTCGAAGAACGTGAACAAGGGCGGCGCCTGGTTTGACCTGGAACTGGTGCCCAAAACAGAGCGCAAGAAGTCACAAAAGGAAATCGACGACCTGATCCGCACACGGCTGGCGCGCGTCGCCGGTCTCGAAGTCAACATCGGCTGGAACCGTCCGATTCAGCTCTACATCCTGGGCCCGGACGTGGCCGAGCTCGACCGGATGGCGCGCAAGGTGATGGAGAAGATGAAGGGCATCAAGGGGATGGTCGACATGGAGTCCACCTACAAGCCGACCACGCCCACGCTGGACGTGGTGGTGAACCGCGAACTGGCCAGTGACCTGGGCGTTTCCATGGCGCAGATCACCAGCACGACGCGCGCCATGGTGGGCGGCGAGCTGGCCGGTCAATGGGAGGGGCCGGACGGCGAGAACCACCAGATCCGCGTGCGCCTGCCCAAGGCGCAGCGCAGCGACATCGCGGACATGGACAAGATCTTTGTCCCCGGCAACCTGGATGCACAGGGGCAGCCGCGCATGGTGCCGCTGCGCCAGGTCGCGCAGTTCACCCCGGCGCTGGCCGAGCGCCAGATCGAGCGGCGCAACCTGCAGCGGCAGATCCGCCTGAACGCGGGTGTGTCCAAGGACCACAATGTGGGCGAGGTGAGCAAGGAGCTGCGCGAGGCGCTCAAGGACATGGTCTGGCCCGCCGGTTACCGCGTGCAGTACGGCGGCTCGTCACAGGAGATGGACGAATCGATGGGCTACGCCGTGGCGGCGCTGGGCCTGGCCGTGATCTTCATCTACCTGATCCTGGCCTCGCAGTTCGGCAGCTTTCTGCAGCCTGTGGCCATCATGGCCTCGCTGCCGCTGTCGCTCATCGGCGTGCTGCTGTCGCTGCTGATGTTCGGCTCGACGCTGAACATCTTTTCCGTCATCGGCTTCATCATGCTGATGGGCCTGGTGACGAAGAACGCCATCCTGCTGGTGGACTTCACGAACCAGGGGCTGCGCGAGGGCAAGACGCGTGAGCAGGCGATTCTGGATGCCGGACAGGTGCGCTTGCGGCCCATTCTGATGACCACGGGGGCGATGATTGGCGGCATGTTGCCGCTGGCGCTGGCGCTGGGCCCGGGATCGGAGCAGCAGTCGCCCATGGCGCACGCCGTGATCGGCGGCATCGTCACCTCCACGCTGTTCACGCTGGTGGTGGTTCCCGTGCTGTTCACCTATTTCGATACCTGGGGGCGCGCCGCGCTGGCCTGGCTCCAGCGCGACGAAGTGGAGGGTTCTAAAGGCGCCGACCCTGAATGACGCGGACCAGAAACACCACAACCGCGATCACCAACAGGATGTGGATGAAGCCTCCCATGGTGTAGGAGGTGACCAGCCCCAGCAACCAGAAGACGATCAGGATGATGGCAATGGTTTCAAGCATTTTGCGCTCCTGCCGGCCGGGGTTCAGTGCTTCTTGATGGCTTGCCTGAGCGCGTCCTTGGCGTCCTTGACGACTTCCTTGACATCACCCAGATGCTTTTCCGCCTTGCCCGCCACCTGTTTTTGCAGGCCTTTGGCTTGCTGCTCCCTGTTCCCCACCAATTTGCCGGCTTCCTCCTGAACTTTGCCCGCAAGATTTTTCACGGTGCCCTTGACCTGGTTCTCGTTCAACATGGTATTGCTCCTGACGGTTGGTTACCTACCCTATGGTGAGGACAAGTTGTTCCCACCGGTTTGGATTGGGCGCGCGCACTGGAGTTTGCGGTTGCGCTTTCGCAAGTGATTGGCGCAGCCCCTCGCGGGCGGCCCTCAGGTCATCCCGACCCAATGCTCGTCATGCTGCAGGAAGGCCTGTTCGATCTGTTGTTGCAGGGAGGGTTTGAGCGGCCCCTGCGTCAACATCGCCATGTTTTGCCGGAAGTGCGCCAGCCTGGAGGTGCCGACGATGCAGCTCGCCACGCCCGGCAGGAAGGCGGTGAAGCGCAGCGCCAGTTCGTTCCAGTCCAGCCCCTGCGGGTCCAGGCCCATGGCCTGCCAGCGGTCCCAGTAGTGCGACTCGCAGTGGCCGTCAGGGCGTGTAGTGCTGCGCCACACGGAACCCGCCACCGGGCGCTTGGCGATCACGCCGATGCCGCGCGCCTGCATCACACCCAGGCGCTGCGGGATCGATTGCTGGTCGCACAGACTGATGGAGGTCTGCACACCGGCAAAGCGCCCGCAGGCGATGGCCCAGTCCAGCGCCTCGTTGTCACCGGAATAAGCCGCGACGCGAAGTTTGCCGGCGCGTGCGCAGTCTTCCAGCGCCGTGATGACCTCGCCGCGTTCCAGCACGTCCTGCGGGCAGGAGTGCAGGTGCACGATGTCCAGCACCTCGCAGCGCATGCGCACCAGCGCGGCGTCCACGCCGGCCATGATGCAGGCGTAGGTCCAGTCGGGAACTCCGGGAATGCCATAGCCCACCTTGGTTGACAGCACATAGTCCGATCGCCGATGCGCGATGTGCCGGCCGATGCGTTCTTCCGACAGGCCGTAGCCGCGCGCCGTGTCGATCAGGTTCACGCCCAGGTCCAGCACTTCGTTCAGCAGCCGGCCCGCGTCGTCCTCGCTGACGCGAGCGTCATTCAGGTGCATGGCGCCAAAGCCCAGTGCGGTGACTTGCAGGCCGGTGGCGCCGAAGGCTCGGGTGGGCAGGGAGTTCATGGTCGGTGGTGATTCGTTGCGGTGGTGCGCGATTCTGCGGCCGTTTCCTTGCAGCGCTGCGGGATGTCGCGCGCATGCTGACCCGTGTTCCCGACTATGCTCGGGTCATGGCCCACCTGTTTCCCCCCACCAAAGAAGAAATCGCCGAGCTCGAACCCCTGCAGCGCCTGGGCCTGGACGACATCGTCGTGGTCTCGACTCGCCAGCAAGCCGAAGAGGCGTTCGAACTGTTGATGGCCTGCAAGGTGTTGGGATTCGACACTGAATCGAAACCGACCTTTGTGCGCGACGAGGTGTCGCAGGGGCCGCACGTGGTGCAGTTCTCCACGCTGCACCGGGCCTATGTGTTCCAGTTGCACGAAGTCGCTTGTTGCGAAGTGGTCTCAGTCCTGCTTGAAGCCGAGCAGCTCAAAAAGGTGGGCTTTGGCCTGGCCGGCGACCACACGCAAATCCTGCGCACCCTGGGCGTGAGGCCCAAAAGCGTGCTCGACCTGAACGTGATTTTTCGGGAAAAAGGCTATACCAAGGAACTCGGCGTGCGCGGCGCCGTGGCGGTGCTGTTCAACCGGCGCTTCCTGAAGTCGCGCAAGGCCACGACCTCCAACTGGGCGAACCGCCACTTGACCGAGAGTCAGATCATTTATTCCGGCAACGATGCCTGGGCCGCGATCCACGTGGCGCAGGCGCTGGGGCTGACTTGAGCGGTCAGTCCAGAGTTTGTGGTGCGTCACCGGTGCCGATGGGGCGCGCCGTGCGCACGCCGTTCTTGGCCAGCAGTTCCAGGTAGAAGGCATTACCGCCTTCCTTGGCCACGGCGTCGATCAGCGGCATGATGGTGGCGAAATGCACCTCTTCGGCGTTGGCTTCGCTGGTGCCGAAGCGGCAATCAAAGTCCCAGAAGTCCACACCCTCGGGCAGGGGAACGCGGCGCTGGCGCTTCACGTATTTGCGGATTTCGTGCTTGGTCGCTTCCAGCAGGCGGTCGCGGTTTTTGCCTTCGATGTCGAGTTTGAATGTTTTTTTCATTGAGGTCGATTATGCGGCTTGGGGCCCAAAGGCGGGCGCAGCTTAAACTGGGTGCCCTCGCGCTCGGCGTTCCCGAGCCATTCCAACCCGCCAGTCTGCTCATGCCATTTTCCATATTCGGCCTCTCGCCCGCCCTGTTGCGCGCCGTAGGCCTCAAGTCCTATCTTGCGCCCACGCCCATCCAACTGGCGGCGATACCCGCTGCCATCGCGGGGCACGACGTGCTGGGATCGGCGCAAACCGGGTCCGGCAAGACCGTGGCGTTTGCCCTGCCGCTGCTGCAAAAGCTGATGCAGTCCACGCCCGAGAAACCGCGGCGCCTGCGCGCGCTGATCCTCGTGCCGACGCGCGAACTGGCGGCCCAGGTGGGCGGGGAAATCTACAGCCTGGCCCAGCACCTGCCGCAGGTGCTGAAGATCGTCACCGTGTTCGGCGGCGTTTCCATCAACCCGCAGATGATGAACCTGCGCGGTGGCGCCGACATCGTCGTCGCCACGCCTGGGCGCCTGCTGGATCTGGTCACGCACAACGCCCTGCAGTTGGGTGACGTGTCGGTGCTGGTGCTGGACGAAGCCGATCGCCTGCTGGACCTGGGTTTTTCCGCCGAGCTCGACCGCCTGCTGGCGCTGTTGCCCAGCGCGCGCCAGAGCCTGTTTTTCTCGGCCACTTTTCCCGCCGGGGTGCTGGACCTCGCAGAGAAGCTGCTGCGCGATCCGGTGCGCATCGAAGTGCCGGCCGAGCCGCAGACCGTGCCCGACATCGTGCAGCGCGCCATCGAGGTGGACCCGGGGCGGCGCACCCAGCTGCTGCGCCATCTGATCCAGGAAAACCACTGGAAGCGGGTGCTGGTCTTTGTCGCCACCAAGCACGCCGCGGAGATCGTCGCCGAGAAACTGCGCAAGGCGCGCATCAATGCCGAGCCCTTTCACGGCGAACTGAGCCAGGGCAAGCGCAGCCAGGTGCTGGCTGACTTCAAGGCCTCGCGGCTCAAGGTGGTGGTGGCCACCGACGTGGCCTCGCGCGGTCTGGACATCGCGCAGCTGCCGGTGGTGGTGAACTATGACCTGCCGCGCTCGGCGCTCGACTACGTGCACCGCATCGGCCGCACCGGACGCGCCGGCGAGAGCGGCGTGGCCGTGAGCTTCATCAGCGCCGACGGCGAAGGCCATTTCCGGCTCATCGAGAAACACCAGGGCCAGAACGTGGCGCGCGAGCACATCGTGGGCTTTGAGCCGACACCCTTGCCACCTCATGATGAGCAGTCCGGCAGCGACGATGCAGCGCCAGTCAACAACGGCGGCGTCAAGGGCCTGCGCCCGAGCAAGAAGGACAAGCTGCGCGCTGCGGCCGCCCAAGCGGCCAGAGCCCAGGCCTGACGGGCCGCGCCGTCAGCGCCCGGAAAGGCGGTTTGGGCTAAGATTGACGTTTACGTAAACGTCAATCAAAGACGGTCTGGCTTCAATAATTGGGGTCAGATTCCAATTATTTCCGGAGACACCCATGGCCGACCTGTCCGCTGAGTTCCAAGCCCTCGCCAATTACCGCCCCAAGAACAAGGTGCGTTTCGTCACGGCCGCCAGCCTGTTCGACGGCCACGACGCCGCCATCAACATCATGCGCCGCATCCTGCAGAGCATGGGCGCCGAAGTCATCCACCTGGGGCACAACCGCAGCGTGGAGGAGGTCGTGACCGCGGCCCTGCAGGAGGACGCGCAAGGCATCGCCATCAGTTCCTACCAGGGCGGCCACGTCGAATACTTCAAGTACATGATCGACCTGCTGAAGAGCCGCGGCGGCGAGCACATCAAGGTCTTCGGCGGCGGCGGCGGCGTGATCGTGGGACCCGAGATCCGCGAACTGCAGGCCTACGGCGTGTCGCGCATCTTCAGCCCGGAAGACGGCCAGCGCATGGGCCTGGCCGGCATGATCGGCGAGATGGTGATGCGCTGCGATGTGGACCTGAGCAGCTATGCGCCGAGCACGCTGCAAGCCATCCAGGGCCACGGCGAAGGCCCGTGGCGCGCGCTGGCGCAGCTGATCACTGCCGTGGAAGGCAAGGCCACACCTGATGCCCTGCTGCAGGACATGCGCGCCCTGGCTGCGACAAAGAAGATCCCCGTGCTGGGCATCACCGGCACCGGTGGCGCCGGCAAGTCCAGCCTCACCGACGAGTTGATCCGCCGTCTGCGGCTGGACCAGAACGACGCGCTGCGCGTTGCGCTGATCTCCATCGACCCCTCAAGACGCAAGAGCGGCGGCGCGCTGCTGGGCGACCGCATACGCATGAATGCCATCAGCCCCTGGTCTGGCAACGATTCCCGAGTCTTTATGCGCAGCCTTGCCACGCGCGAATTCGGCAGCGAAATCAGCGCCGCCTTGCCCGATGTGCTGGCGGCCTGCAAGTGCGCGGACTTCGACCTCATCATCGTCGAGACCTCGGGCATAGGCCAGGGCGACGCGGCCATCGTGCCGCTGGTGGACGTTCCCATGTACGTCATGACGCCCGAGTTCGGCGCGGCCAGCCAGTTGGAAAAGATCGACATGCTCGACTTTGCCGAGTTCGTCGCCATCAACAAGTTCGACCGCAAGGGCGCGCTCGACGCCTTGCGCGACGTGGCCAAGCAGGTGCAGCGCAACCGCGAAGCCTTCAGTGTCAATCCCGAGACCATGCCGGTGTTTGGCACCATGGCCGCGCGCTTCAACGACGACGGCGTCACCGCCCTGTACCAAGCACTGCTGCCGCGCCTGCAGGCCCTGGGGATGCCGGTCGTTGCCGGCAGCCTGCCCGTGGCCGGCGTGCGCCACAGCACGAACCAGAACCCGGTGGTGCCGGCGGCGCGCACGCGCTACCTGGCTGAGATCACCGACGCGGTGCGCGGCTACAAGCTCAAGGCCCGCTCACAGGCCAAACTGGCGCGCGAACTGCAGCAACTGCGCGAGACCGCGCGCATGCTCGAAGCTGACGACGCCACGCGTGACGGCGCCAAAGTTACCGTACTGCGCCTGGCCGACGAGCGCGCTGTCAAGCAGGACGGCGCCGCCGCCAAACTGCTGGCGCAGTGGCCTTCCATGCAGAGCGCCTATGCCGGCGACGAGTACGTGGTGAAGATCCGCGACAAGGAAATCCGCACAGCGCTGACCAGCAAGTCGCTCAGCGGCACCACCATTCGCAAGGTGGCCCTGCCCACCTATGAAGACCACGGCGAAATACTCAAGTGGCTGATGCTGGACAACGTCCCGGGCAGCTACCCCTATACCGCCGGCACCTTCGCCTTCAAGCGCGAGAACGAAGACCCGACGCGCATGTTCGCCGGCGAGGGCGATCCGTTTCGCACGAACCGGCGCTTCAAGCTGCTCAGTGAAGGACTTCCGGCCAAACGCCTGTCCACGGCCTTCGACTCGGTCACGCTGTATGGCAACGACCCCGATCCGCGTCCGGACATCTATGGCAAGGTCGGCAATTCGGGCGTCTCCATCGCCACGCTGGACGACATGAAGGTGCTGTACGGCGGCTTCGATCTGTGTGCGCCCACGACCTCGGTCAGCATGACCATCAATGGGCCTGCGCCCAGCATCCTGGCGATGTTCATGAACACTGCCACGGACCAGAATATCGACAAGTTCAAGGCCGATAACGGCCGCGAACCCACGGCCACAGAAACCGCCAAGATCAAGGAATGGGTGCTGGAGAACGTGCGCGGCACGGTGCAGGCCGACATCTTGAAGGAAGATCAGGGACAGAACACCTGCATCTTCTCCACCGAATTCAGCCTGAAGGTGATGGGCGACATCGCCCAGTACTTCGTGCACCACAAGGTGCGCAACTTCTACAGCGTGTCCATCAGCGGCTACCACATCGCTGAAGCCGGCGCGAACCCGATCAGCCAGTTGGCTTTCACCCTGTCCAACGGTTTCACGCTGGTGGAAGCCTATCTGGCGCGCGGCATGCACATCGACGACTTTGCGCCGAACCTGTCGTTCTTCTTCTCCAACGGCATGGACCCCGAGTACACCGTGATGGGACGCGTCGCGCGGCGCATCTGGGCGGTGGCGATGAAGGAGAAATACGGCGCCAACGAGCGCAGCCAAAAGCTGAAATACCATATCCAGACCTCGGGGCGCAGCTTGCACGCGCAGGAGATCCAGTTCAACGACATCCGCACCACGCTGCAGGCGCTGATTGCGATCTACGACAACTGCAACAGCCTGCATACCAATGCCTTCGACGAGGCCATCACCACGCCCACCGAAGACAGCGTGCGCCGCGCCATGGCGATACAGCTCATCATCAATCGCGAATGGGGCCTGGCGAAGAACGAGAACCCGAACCAGGGCGCCTTCATCATCGAGGAGCTGACCGAACTGCTGGAAGAGGCGGTGCTGAACGAGTTCAATGCCATCGCGGAGCGCGGCGGCGTCTTGGGCGCCATGGAGACCGGCTACCAGCGCGGCAAGATCCAGGACGAGAGCATGAGCTATGAAATGCTCAAGCACACGGGTGAGTTGCCCATCATCGGCGTCAACACCTTTCGCAACCCGCACGGCGACGCTGTGCACGATAAGCTGGAACTGGCACGTTCCACGGACGAAGAGAAACAAGGCCAGCTCAATCGTCTGGCGGACTTTCACGCGCGTCACGCTGCCGAGGCACCGGCTCAATTGGCGCGCCTGCAGCAGGCCGTCATCGCCAACGCCAATGTGTTCGAAGTACTGATGGACGCGGTGCGAGTCTGCTCGCTGGGTCAGATCACGAACTCGCTGTTCGAAGTGGGTGGGCAGTACCGCAGGAACATGTAGGCCAGCGGCGCTTCACCAAGCAAAACGGGCCGCTGATGCGGCCCGCTTTGCTTGGGGTTCAGGGAAGACCCTGGAACCACATGGCGAATCAACCGCCTTTTTTGCAGCGCTTGCCGGGATTCTTCTTGTTGTTGGTGGCCGTGCCACGCTCCAGGCTGCGCATCTGGCCTTTGCCGGCCGTGAAGCACACGCCCTTGGGCGGCACGGGACGGGGAGTGGCTTTGCGGTCGGCTTCGGTTCTGAATTGCTGGGGCATGAAAAACTCCGGTAGGTGAGGGGTGAAAACCCAAGATTATCGCCGGTTCCCGTGGCCGCTACCTGCAAGGGGCAGGTCGGCCCGGTTTGCCGCACTTTGCCCGGCAACTGTCAAGCCCAAACATGCGCAAATCAGTATGGTTTTGACCAGGCTTGACCCTGCCGCCGCGCAGGCAGATACTGCCCTTGACCGGG
>CAIKVZ010000081.1 GCA_903830985.1 uncultured beta proteobacterium | reverse complement strand
GCCCTTCTTATGCAACCTCACGACTTGCTTACGCCGCTCGTGGAGTTGCTCCAGTGTTTGCTTTCTTGCGTTTTCTTTTTCCATGCCAGTGTGATTCGGAAAACTTGGAAAAGTTCATACTTTATTGGGCCCGATCAATAGCGCATGTGGGGGGCAATTTTCTTGCCGCGGCGAACGACTGCTTCATCAAACCACCACCGTCTGCATAGGGCACGAAGCAGGTCGCCACAAAAGGCTGCTGACCGGCCCCAGAAATCACGCAACTGGCCAGCCCGGAAGCTGACCGTGGCGACCAGCAGTAATCGCTGCATCAGCAACGCTCGCGCCAGCCACCCAACCGCTCCAGAGCGGATGCCAGCTTCAGCGCCCCCAGTGCTTCTACCCGGGCGCACCCACCTGACGTCCGGGTTCGGCGTGCGCAAAGGCGTCAAGCGCACTGCAGCTCGCCAGGATGCGAGCTATCGTGGGCGTGTTTGGCACCTCGATCTTGAAGACCCGCATCACCGCCACCAAGCTGGCCAAGCAGATGTCGGCCATTCCGACCGTGTCGCCATGGCAGAACAGGCCGGTTTGCGGCTCGCAAGCCAGGCGCTCTTCGACAGCAGTGAGCCCGACACCAAACCACTGCGTTTGCCAGCGCCGCCAGGCGGCATCATCAAAGCCTCCTTCGGTCGTCAGGTACTTCCTGACCCGCGGCGTGATCAGCGGATGGGTGTCGCTGGCCAGCATGCCGCACAGCGAGCGCACCCGGGCGCGGCCATGGCGGTCGGCGGGCAAAAGGGCGGGCAGCGGCCGGGTTTCTTCCAGAAATTCCAGGATGGCCAGCGACTGCGTGATGGGAGGATGGCCCGCTTCCACCAGCGTGGGCAAGCCGCCCAGCGGGTTGATCCGGAGAAAGGCCGCGCTGCGCTGTTCGCCTGCGTCGATGTTAATGACCTTTTCCGTCGCCGACATCTGCTTCAGGTTGAGTGCCACGCGCACCCGGAATGTGGCGGAGCTGCGCCAGAAGGTGTAGAGCTCCAGTTCAGGTAGATCGGTCATGTTCGGCCTTCAGTCTCGGTTCAGGGTCAGCGGGCGGGAGGTGGTTTTCAAGCGCACGAATAGCGCACGCAGTTCGTAGAGTACGGGACTCACCGCCGCAGGGATCAGCCACCCTGGTTTTGACCTGACGCGCAATGGGTTCAATGAAGCGCTCGGCCCGCCCGTGACCAAACAGTTCCGGCTAAGGCTTGAGCCTTACGGGGGCCGAGCCAGGCATGCTGCGCTTCCTTCGGGCTGGCGGCTATTGCATCGCCCTTTGCTCAGGCTCCAGGTCCAGCGACTGGATCGCGCCCGCGCGCAGGAATTCGTCAAACATCCAGTCGCCCTGCGCCTGTGACACCCCGGCCGGCAAGGCTGTCTGATGCAGCGGCTTGCCGGCCAGCGTGGCATGCATGAAATCGGTCCAGATGGGCAGGGCCAGGGTGGCGCCGAACTCGCGCCCGCCCAGGGAGCGCGGCTCGTCGTAACCCATCCAGGCAACCGCGGTGGTGCTGCCGCTGAAGCCGGCAAACCAGCCGTCAAAGGCCTCGCTGCTGGTGCCGGTCTTGCCGGCAATGTCCTGGCGACCCAGGCGCTGTGAGGCTGCCGCGCCGGTGCCCGAGATCGTCACTTCGCGCAGCAGGCTCTCGGTGACGAAGGCATTGCGCGCATCGAGCACGCGCGTGCTCTCCTGCGCGGTGGCGACCGGCTTGGCTTCGAACAGCACATTGCCGCGCGTGTCCGCCACCTTTTGCACCAGGTAGGGGTTGATCTGAAAACCGCCGTTGGCAAAGACCGAGTAAGCCGCCGCCATCTGCAGCGGCGTGACCGAGCCCGTGCCCAGCGCCAGCGTGTAGTTCACCGGCTGCTTGGCCGCGTCAAAACCAAAGCGCGGCAAAAAGTCGTGCGCGTACTGCGGCGTGATGGCGCGCAGCAGGCGCACCGCCGCCACATTCTTGGACTGGGCCAGCGCCCGGCGCAGCGTGATCGGCCCCTCGTACACATCGTCGTCGTTTTGCGGCTGCCAGGGCTGGCCACCGGTTTCCGCACTGCCCAGGGTGAGCGGCGCATCGTTCACCAGCGTGCCAGGTGAAAAGCCTTTTTCCAACGCGGCCGAATAGATGAAGGGCTTGATGGCCGAGCCCGGCTGGCGCCAGGCCTGGGTCACATGGTTGAACTGGCTGGCGTTGAAATCAAAGCCGCCCACCAGCGCGCGGTAGGCTCCGGTCTGGTTGTTCAGCGCGACAAAGGCCACGCCGACGTTGGGCAGTTGCGTGACGCTCCAGCGGCCGTGGCTGTCCTGCACGACGCGGATCACGGATCCGGGTGTGAGCCGAATTGCCGCAGCGGCCTTGGGCGCCAGCGCCGCAGCGGCGAGTCGCAAACCGTCTGCCCCCAGCGTGATTTCGCTGCCATTGGCCAACTGCGCGCGCAGGCTTTTCGGACCTGCCGACAGTGTCACGGCCGACAGCAGTTTGTCGCTCGCCGGATGCTTCTGCAGGGTGGTCGCCACCAGCTTGTTGCGCTCCGCCAGCGTGTGCGGCAGGTCCACACGGGCCTCGGGACCACGGTAGCCGTGGCGCTGATCGTAGGCCATGACGTTGCGCCGCACGCCCTCAAAAGCGGCTTCCTGATCGGCCTGCACCAGCGTGGTGGTGACGACGAGGCCGCGGGTATAGGTGTCTTCCTTGAACTGGGCGTACATCGCCTGGCGCACCATTTCGGCGACATACAGCGCGTGGTTGTTGCTGGACTGGCCTTCGTCCAGCACATGAAGATTCTCCGCCAGCGCCGACTTGTACTGGGCCTCGGTGATGTAGGACAGATCTCGCATGCGCTTGAGCACCAGTTGCTGGCGCGCCCGTGCTGATTTGGGATTGGCCACCGGGTTGTTGCTCGACGGCGCCTGCGGCAAACCCGCCAGCATCGCCGCCTGGGCCAGGCTCAGGTCCTTGAGCGGCTTGCCAAAGTAGACCCGCGCCGCGCTGCTGAAACCATAGGCACGCTGCCCCAGGTAAACCTGATTCATGTAGAGCTCCAGGATCTGGTCCTTGCTGAGCGTGCGTTCGATCTTGTAGGCCAGCATCACTTCGGTCAGCTTGCGCGAGAACAGTTTTTCACGGGTCAGGTAAAAGTCGCGCGCCACCTGCATGGTGATGGTGGAGGCACCCTGCTTCAGACCGCCGCGCAGGTCCGCCACGACGGCGCGCGCCACACCCTTGAAGTCAACGCCGCCATGGTCGTAAAAGCGCGAGTCCTCGATCGCCAGCAGCGCCTGTTTCTGCTGCAGTGGGATGTCCTTGATCGCCACAAAGTCGCGCCGTTCCTGGCCGAACTCGCCGATGAGCACGTTGTCGCTGGTATAGACGCGCAAGGGGATCTTGGGCCGGTAGTTCACCAGGGCGTCAAGATCGGGCAACTCCAAGGGTGTGGCGGCGAAGGCCGAGGTGCTGGCGAGCACCCCTACAAGCGTCCAGCGGGACAGGAAGGCAGGGATTGAATGGGTCAAATTGGATGAGGCCGGGGCCGCCGGGAGCGGCGCCAGGACCCTTGAGGCAAAAAAAGGACAAGCACGATTATCGCCGCGAGCCGCCAGCGCAGGTTTCGTGCCGGTAAAGCTTGTTACAGCAGTTCGATGCGGTTGCCTGGCTTCCGTCATGCGCGTTCCGAGTACCGTACCACGCACTTCGCCCACGGCGCTGACCCGTTCTCCAAGTTTGAATTGCTGCCGTTGAGCGAAGGGAACGAAACGGCTCGGGGGCTCACTTCATCGGTGGCATCGCTTTGTGGTGTTTCGCCTTGTGGTGCTTCGCCCTATGGTGCCGGGCGTGATGCTTCATGGCCATGGGCTGTGGGGCCAGGTCGGATGGCGCCGACATACTGCTGTGGCGGTAGTCGCTCAGCGCGTTGCTCATCCTTTGCTCGCGGCTGCTCGCGTCGACTGCAGGGGCGGCCATCGCGACCGCAGACAGCCCCAGCAGGCTCGCCAGGAGGAATGAAGAAATGATGCGCATGGGAATTCCTTGAATGTTGTTGGATGGTGAGTCCTGGTCAGAATACGTCGCCTCAACGTGCTCGACAGTGCGCCAGCGCACACAAGAGACTGACCGTCACATGGCTGCGCACCATGTGACAACCACGAAAGCCGCGCGCTGCCCCATGTGCCGGGGTGCCAGTTCGGTCGTGTTCCGACAGCTCCAGGCTATCGGGGTTTGACCTGTGCCGACAAGGCCACCGCACAGCTATGATGGCCCGCCCCACACCTCAGACAATGAACGTGAAACAATTTTCGCCCGATGAGGAGATCACGCAGTTGCAAGCCGGGCTGCTGAGGCTTCACGGCGCCAGGAAATTGGAGGCACTGGTGGCGCTGGCTTGGCACCTGCGGCAACGCAACTGCCAGCAAGCGCTGCAATTCGCCAACGAGGCCACGGCGCTGCTCGCGCGGCTGGACGGTGCACTGCCCGAACATCGTCGCAGCGCCGCGCGGCTTGACCTGGTGCGGGCCGAAGTCAAACTGCTGTTTGCGGACCCGGCCTCGGCACAAATTTGCACGCAATCTGCTGCCGCGGAATTCGCCGACCTGGGTGACTGGCTGGGCTTGGGCGACACACGCTGGCTGCAGGCGTCCATCGGGCTGAACAACGGTCAGGTCGAACAGGTGGACCGGTGCCTGAACGAGGCGATTGCCCTTTATCGCAGGGCACAGGATACCGAGCGCGTGCAGGCAGCGCTGGCACGGCGTCTGGTGTATGCAGCGTTTCGCGACCCTGCGGCCACCGCCCTGGAACTGCTGCAGATCTTCCCTGAGGAGCAGTCTTACGCGACGCCGGTGCTGGCTTGGCTGGCGGCGGCACGGGCCAATGTCAGCGGATTGACGGCCGACCCCGGCGCCTCCATCAAGTACGACTTGCAGGCCTATCAGGCAGCGCTTGACAGCGGGCAAGTGCGCCAGGCGCTGGTGTCGCTGACCAATGCGGCGGAGTCGTTTGCCATGCTGGGAGACCTGGACGCAGCCCTCGAGTGGATTGAGCGCGCCGTGGCGCTGGCGCGCACCAGCGCCTGGCCCGCGATGGCAGGCCTGTGTGTCATGCAACTGGGCGACGTGATGCGGCGACTGGAACGCCACGACGAGGCCAGGGCCTATTTGCAGGAGTCGCTGCTGCTCATGGGTGAACAGAACGGTTCCCGCAATTTCGGGCAGGTGGTGGGCCATATCGCGCAACTGGCGCTCGACATGGGTGACCCGACAGCGGCATTGGCATCGTTCACGCAACTCGAAGAACATGTGAAATTACACCAGGAACCGGATGCCGTGATCAAGGCCTGGCGCGGGCAAGCGAGCGCACTGGCGCGCCTGGGCCGTCCGCAAGAGGCGCACCTGAAGGCACAAGCGGCACTCAACCTGGCGCGCGAGAACGGCAACGCCCACTTCGAGATTGAGGTGCTGAGTGTGCTGGCAGACCTGCATGCCAGGCACCCATTGCCAACGCCCCCCGACTTGCTCACATCCTCTGCCAGCCTGCACTACCTCAACCTGGCATTGAAGACCGCCGGCCTCAGCGGCTACGCGGTTTCAGGCGAACTTTTCAACCAGATCGCCGCCGCCCAGGCGGCGGCTGGCGACTTTCGACTCGCCTACGAAAACCTGCTGGCGGCCGACGCGGCACGCGCCAAGACCCGCGGCCTGGAGGCGCAAAAGCGTGCATTGGCGATGCAGGTGCGCAACGAGATCGAGCAGGCCCGCGCAGAGACCGAACTGCATCGGCAAAGGGCTTCGGTGCTGCGGGAAACCACGTCCACCTTGGAGACCCTGGGCAACATCGGGCGCGAGATTACCGCCAGCCTGGACTCGGGTGCGGTGTTCGCTGCGCTGCACCGCCACGTGCATCACCTGTTGGATGCCACTTCATTTGCTGTCTACCTGATCGACGCCGAGCAAAAAAACCTGGTCACGGCCTTCGCCATTGAATCCGGTGCACCACTGCCGGCGCGCAGCCTCGCGCTGGATAACGCCACTTCGAAGTTCGTGCGCTGTGCGCTGACGCGCCAGGAAATCGTGCTCAACCTCGAGCCCATGGCGCCCGAGCCCAACCTGATACCGGGTACCTTGGCCACCCTGAGTCTGCTGTACGCACCCTTGCTGGTCGGCGATCGGCTACTGGGCGTCATGTCGATCCAGTCGCCCAAGCCCTTTGCCTATGGCGAGCGCGAGCAGTCCATCTTCCGGGCGCTGTGTGCCTACGGCGCCATTGCCCTGGACAACGCTGCAGCCTACGGTGCGGCGGAAGCGGCGCAACGCCGCGCCGACGAAGCCCTGCAAGCCTTGCGTCAGACCCAGGTACAACTGGTGCAGCAAAACAGCTTGCTCGAGCGTCTGGCAGCCACTGACCAGCTCACCGGTCTGAACAACCGGCTGCGCCTGAACCAGGCGCTGGAAGAAGAGGTATCGCGCAGCCGGCGCTACGCCAGCAGCTTTTGCCTGCTGTTGCTCGATGTCGATCATTTCAAGTCGGTGAACGACAACTTTGGCCACCCGGTGGGCGATCAGGTCCTGATGGGCATTGCCGCCGTGCTGCTCGAAGGCATTCGTGAGGTTGACATCGCCGGACGCTGGGGAGGAGAAGAATTCCTGATCATCTGCCGCGAAACCAGCCTTGCGGGGGCACTGGTGCTGGCAGAAAAGCTGCGCAGCTCGGTTCAAGCCCGCAGCTTCGAACAGGTCGGCACCAGGACGGCCAGCCTGGGCGTTGCCCAGTACCGACCGGGAGAAGCCCTGTCGGAAACCATAGTCCGGGCCGACAATGCCTTGTACCGCGCCAAGGAAGCCGGCCGCAATCGTGTGGAGTGTCTGGAAGACGAGCAGCGCACGAAGCGGCCTGAGTGAGGCGCCGTAGCTACAGAGACGCCCGCACCAGCCTTTGCAGCTGCGGCAGGCAGGAGCCGCAGTTGCTGCCGCAGTGCAGCGCCGCTTGCAGCGACTGCAGGCGCTGCACGGCGTCGCCCGTGCTTTGGCCCAGATGCGACTGAATCGCCAGATCCGTGACGTTCAGACAACTGCACACCACCTTGCCGCGCGAGGCCACTGCCAGGGGCGGCTTGGCGCCGGGCGCGAGCAGCAGACGGCCATAGTCCTGGGCCGGCAGCTCGTCCTGCAGCAAGGTCTTGATCCAGGCCTGGGCGCGGGTGTCGCCGGCGAGCATGAAGCCAGTGAGCTCGGTCTGTGCGGCGGAACGTTCCAGGCGCACGGCGCGGCGCTGGCCCCTCTTCGCGTCGCCATAGCGCAGCACGGCCGCTCCCTGCAGGCCGAAGATCTGCTCAAGACGGTCGAGCACGCCAGCGGCCACCGGCTCGTGGTGCGCCGCACGAAACAGCAGACCGGTGCGCGCCGGCGCGCCCTCGCTCAGGCTGGCCTGGCCGGCAAACAGCACGCCGCTGGCAAAGGAAAATTCAGCCATCAGCGCCTGCGCCTGGGCGCGCGCGCTCAGCACCTGGTTGGCGGACAGCCACGCCACAGCCAGCAGGGTCCAGGGCATTTCCGCTTTCAGGATCTTCACCGCGCAGTGCTTCAGCTCGGGCTGCTTGGACGTGGGGCACAACGCCGGGCTGGTGAGCGCGTTCACCCCTGCCAGTCGCTGGCCTTGCGCGCCCTGGCCACTGAGGAATTCCTCGCCCCAGTGCATGGCGATGAAGGCCTGGCTCAAGCCCCCTTGGTCACTGGCCTGCACCGGCAGCACGATGGAGCCGCGGCGCGAAGTCACATGCACCAGATCACCCTCATTCAGGCCGCGGCGCGCCATGTCCTGGGCGTGCATCTGCACCGCCGGCTCCGGCACATGGCCGAAAAGCCGGCCCAGGGTGCCGGTGCGGCTCATGCCGTGCCACTGATCGCGCAGGCGCCCGGTGTTCAGCGAAAAGGGATAGCGCGCATCGCGCGGCTCGGCCACCGGCCGGTACGGCGTGGGCGCGAACTGCGCGCGGCCGTCGGCAGTGGCGAAGACGCCGTCCTGGTACAGGCGCACCTGACCACCCTCGGCATGGGAGGGAACCGGCCATTGCTGCGGCTGCTGTTCCAGGCTGGCGTAGCTGAGTCCCGTGATGTCCAGATCGCGGCCGCGCGTCGATTCGCGGTGCTCGTTCCAGACCGACTCGGGGTTGGCATAAGGGAAAAGCGTCTGCCCGGTGTGCTGCATTTTTTCCTCCAGTCGGCGCGCCACATCGACAGCGATGGCCCAGTCGTGGCGGGCTTCTCCCGCCGCAGGAACGGCGGCGCGCACCCGGCTGATGCGGCGCTCGCTGTTCGTCACCGTACCCTCTTTCTCGCCCCAGGTGCTGGCCGGCAGCAACAGGTCAGCGTAGGCACAGGTCGCCGTGCCGGCAAAGGCCTCCTGCACGATCACCAGCTCGGCGCGCTGCAGGGCTCGGCGCACCAGGGCCTGGTCAGGCATGGACTGCGCGGGGTTGGTGCAGACAATCCAGAGGGCCTTGATGTCGCCGTCGGCGGCGGCCTGGAACATCTCCACCGCCGTCTTGCCGGGCTGCTCCGGCACGGATGGCACGCCCCACAAGGCGGCCACTTCGGCACGGTGCTGCGGGTTGGCCAGGTCGCGGTGCGCGCTGAGCAGGTTCGCCATGCCGCCGACCTCGCGCCCGCCCATGGCGTTGGGCTGGCCGGTGAGCGACAGCGGCCCCGCGCCTTTTCTGCCGATCTGACCGGTCGCCAGGTGCATCTGGATCAGCGCCACGTTCTTGTCGGTGCCGCTGCTCGACTGGTTCAGACCCTGGCAGTACAGGCTGAGCGTGGGGCGGCGCGGCGTGCCGCCCTGCACGCCGGCGAACCACCGGGCAGCGGTGAACAGGTCTTCTTTTCTGAGTCCGCAGGTCTGCGCCACGAGATCGGGCGTGCAGTCACGCACGCTGGCCTTGAGCGCCTCGAAACCGCTGGTGTGTGCTGCCATGTAGTCGGTATCGAGCCAGCCTTCCCACAGCATGATGTGCAGCAGGCCGTTGAACAGCAGCACGTCGGTGCCGGGCTGTATCGGCAGAAACAGGTCTGCGAGCTCCGCCGTGTCGGTGCGGCGCGGGTCGCAGACGATGATCTTCAGCGCCGGGTTGGCGCGACGCGCGTCCTCGATGCGGCGAAACAGCACCGGGTGGGCGTAGGCCGTGTTGGAGCCGACGATGAACAGGCACTGTGCGTGCTGCAGGTCATCGTAGCAGGCGGGCGGCGCGTCCGCGCCCAGCGTGCGCTTGTAGCCCGCCACGGCGCTGCTCATGCACAGGCGCGAGTTGGAGTCGATGTTGTTCGTGCCGATCAATCCCTTGGCGAGCTTGTTGAAGACGTAGTAGTCCTCGGTCAGCAGTTGGCCCGAGACGTACAGTCCCACGGCGTCGGGGCCGTGCTTGGAAAAGACGCTGTGCAGCTTTTCGGCGGCAAAGTCCAGTGCAGCGTCCCATGACACAGACTGCGGTGCAGCGCCGCGCTGCAGCCGGCGCAGGGGCTGCAGCAGACGCGTCTGCCGCGCCACCTCGGCAGCGGCCGTGAGGTGCAGGGTCGAGCCCTTGCTGCACAAACGACCGAAGTTGGCAGGATGCTCCGGGTCGCCGCGCACGCCGGTGATCTGCACGCCGCGCGACTCGATGATGACGCCACAACCAACGCCGCAGTAAGGGCAAGTGGATCGTGTCTCGTTTAGCACAATAGGCCCTTACGAAGGCGTTCGTCATATTGCACCCTGCGGGCTGCGGCAAGTGCCGCTAGACCGCAGCAGGGGCAGGTGGATCGTGTCTCCTGAACAGTCATGCCGCAGCCGTTTTCCTGGCGCACGGTCCGGCGGTCGGCGCGGTCTCGGTCAACGCCAGCGTCGCCAGTTCATCGGCATGCAGGTAGACCACGCCGTCGGCCACGCGCACCTGGAACTTGGGCGTGCTGCCCTTGTCCGGTTCGCGCGCCTGGCCGTCGACCAGGCCGATGATCCAGTTGTGCAGCGGGCAGGCCACGCTGGCGCCAAAAACCAGGCCCTGGCTCAGCGGCCCGCCCTTGTGCGGACAGCGGTCGAGCAGCGCAAAGACCTCGTCGCGGTCGTTGCGAAACAGCGCCACGTCCATGCCCACCTGGCGCGCCACGCAGCGCGAACCCAAGACCGGGATGTCGGTGACGAGACAGATCTTTTTCCAGTCGTTCATTTTTGTTTCCTCTCAATCCTTCCTAGACCTCGTCAGTGCGAGGACAGCGAACTCGTCATTGCGAGGCCGTAGGCCGTGGCAATCCACGCTGGTGTCGTGGCCGGGCGCCTTTCCACGCCCACCCCGGGAACCGTGAACATAAGTCGCCACTTCAAACGGCTGATGTGCGGCGGGTGGCCGATTTGTGCGCGTTTGGCACCATGAGGACGCACGCCGTACACCGGCCGCGCAACCACAAAAAAGTCGTCATTGCGAGGAGGTTTGCCGGCGCGGCAACCTGGATTGCCACGCCGCTGAAGCGGCTCGCAATGACAAGCGAAAGTAAGGTTCATGCCGGAACCGTCAGCTTTTCGAACTGCCGTGTATCCACCGCCGCCTTGTCGTATTCGAACCAGGGATCGGGCTCACCGTCCAGGGCGAACTGCAGCCGCTCCCACAGCGCCAGGCGCCCGGCGTGATCGTCCAGAATGCGGCGCTTCACGTAGTCCAGGCCCACGCGGTTCACGTAATGCACGGTGCGCTCGAGGTACCAGCCCTCGGTGCGGTACAGCTCGCAGAAAGCGCCCGTGTACTCCAGCACTTCGGCTGCGGTCTTGAGCTTGGTGAAGAAGTGCGCGACCTCGGTCTTGATGCCGCCGTTGCCGGCGATGTACATCTCCCAGCCGCTGTCCACGCCGATGATGCCCACGTCCTTGATGCCGGCCTCGGCGCAGTTGCGCGGGCAGCCGCTCACGGCAAACTTCACCTTGTGCGGCGCGTACATGCGCCACATGGCTCGCTCCAGGTCCTTGCCCATCTGCGTGCTGTCCTGCGTGCCCATGCGGCACCACTCGGAGCCAACGCAGGTCTTCACCGTGCGCAGCGCCTTGGCGTAGGCATGTCCGGAGGGCATGCCGATGTCTTGCCACACGGCTTTGAGGTCTTCCTTCTTCACGCCCAGCAGGTCGATGCGCTGGCCGCCCGTGACCTTGACCGTGGGGATCTGGTACTTGTCCACCACATCGGCGATGCGACGCAACTCGGCGGCCGTGGTCTCGCCGCCCCACATGCGCGGGATCACGCTGTAGGTGCCGTCCTTCTGGATGTTGGCGTGGCTGCGCTCGTTGATGAGCCGGCTTTGCGGATCGTCCTTGGCCTCCTTGGGCCAGCTGCTGATCAGGTAGTAGTTGATGGCCGGGCGGCAGCTGGCGCAGCCCGAAGCCGGGAGGCGCCCCTGCGGGTCGGGCGTGCGCCATTCCAGAAACGCATACACGTCGGCGATGGCCAGCAGCTTGTTCTTCACTATCGCCTCGCGCACCGCCTGATGCCCGTGCTCGGTGCAGCCGCACATCGCACGGGTCTTGGGCGTGGCCGAGTAGTCGCCGCCGGCGGTGGCCATCAGGATCTGCTCCACCAGACCGGTGCAGGAGCCGCAGGACGCACTGGCCTTGGTGTGCTTGCGCACCTCATCGAGCGTGAACAGGCCCTTCTCCTTGATGGCCTTGCAGATGGTGCCCTTGGTCACGCCATTGCAGCCGCAAACCTCGGCGTCGTCGGGCATGCTGGCGGCCTTGCTGTGGCCTTCGTGGCCCACGTCGCCGATGTTGGACTCGCCGAACATCAGCTTGTCGCGGATGTCGGCCACGCTGCGCCCGTCGCGCAGCAGCTTGAAGTACCAGCTGCCGTCCACCGTGTCGCCGTACATGCAGGCGCCGACCAGTTTGTCGTCCTGTATCACCAGCTTCTTGTAGACGCCGCCGGCCGGGTCGCTCATGACGATGTCTTCCGTGTCCTCGCCGCCCTGGAAGTTGCCGGCACTGAACAGGTCGACGCCCGTGACCTTGAGCTTGGTCGAGGTCAGAGACCCGGTGTAGCGGCCGATGCCGAACTGCGCCAGATGGTTGGCTGCCACCTTGGCCTGCTCGAACAGCGGCGCCACCAGGCCGTAGGCGATGCCGCGGTGCGCAGCGCATTCGCCCACCGAGTAGATGCGCGCGTCGGTCGTGGTCTGCAGCGTGTCGTTGACCACGATGCCGCGGTCCACATGCAGGCGCATGCTCTGCGCCAGTTCGGTGTTGGGTCGGATGCCCACGGCCATGACGACCAGGTCGGCCGGCGCCTCGCTGCCATCCTTGAAGCGGATCGCGGTCACGCGTTTCCCTTCGTCCCCGCCGCCACCCACCAGGTCCAGGGTCTGCGCGCCCATGAGGAATTTCAGCCCCTTGGCCTCCAGCGACTTCTGCAGCAGCTTGCCCGCCGTGCGATCCAGCTGGCGCTCCATCAGCGTGGGCATCACGTGCACCACGCTCACGTTCATGCCGCGCAGCATGAGTCCGTTGGCCGCTTCCAATCCGAGCAAGCCACCGCCGATGACCACAGCGTTCTTGTACTTGACCGAGGCATCGATCATGGCGTTGGTGTCGGCGATGTCGCGGTAGGCGATCACGCCCTCCAGCTCCGCGCCGGGAATGGGCAGGATGAAGGGGTTGGAGCCGGTGCACAGCAGCAGGCGGTCGTACTCGGCTTCGGTGCCGTCGTCGGCGTGCACGATGCGCTTCACGCGATCGACGGCCACGACCTTCTTGCCGGCGTGCAGCGTGATGTGGTTCTCCTTGTACCAGTCAAAGGAGTTGAGCACGATCTCGTCGAGCGACTGCTCGCCGGCCAGCACGGGCGACAGCAGGATGCGGTTGTAGTTGGGGTGCGGCTCGGCGCCGAACACCGTGATGTCGTACAGATCGGGGGCGATTTTCAGCAGCTCTTCCAGGGTGCGCACCCCGGCCATGCCGTTGCCCACCATCACCAGGCGCGATTTTTTCATGCTGCCTTCTCCACGTGCGTTTGACGGGTGTACAGGAAGTCCATCACGGCCTTGCGGTACTGCTGGTACTGCGCGCTGTCGGCCAGTTCCACCCGGTTGCGTGGACGCGCCAGATCGACACTCAATATTTCGCCGATCGTGGCGCTGGGCCCGTTGGTCAGCATCACGATCTTGTCGGACAGCAGCACGGCCTCGTCCACGTCGTGCGTCACCATCACCACCGTGCTCTGCGTCTTGGCGACGATCTGCAGCAGTTCGTCCTGCAGCTTGGCGCGCGTCAGCGCGTCGAGCGCGCCGAAGGGTTCGTCCATGAGCAGCACCTTGGGCTCCATGGCCAGGGCCCGGGCAATGCCGACGCGCTGCTTCATCCCGCCAGAGATTTCGCCGGGGCGCTTTTGCGCTGCCGGCGTGAGGCCCACCAGGGCCAGCGCGGCGTCGGTGCGCGCCCGCAGCTGGGCCTTGTTCTCCGCCGCCACACCGGCGCTGCGGCTGGTGCCAAAGACGCGCTCCACACCCAGGTAGACATTCTCGAAGCAGGTCAGCCAGGGCAGCAGCGAATGGTTCTGGAACACCACGGCGCGCTCGGGTCCGGGGCCGGCGATCTCGCGGTTCGCGCACAACAGCGTTCCCTGCGTCGGCAGCGTGAGGCCGGCGATCAGGTTCAGCAGCGTCGACTTGCCGCAGCCCGAGTGCCCGATCAACGCCACGAACTCGCCCTTGGCCACCGTGAGGTTCACGCCCTGCAGCGCGCAGAACGGTCCCTTGCGGGTCTTGAAGGTCTGTTCGACGTTCTGGATATCGATGTATTTCATGGAGTGGCTACTTTCTTGAATCGAAAAACCTACATTGCATTTGCTTCGTCATTGCGAGCCGCTTCAGCGGCGTGGCAATCCATGTCTTTGGGCGTTTTGGCTGCGCGGTTGGTGTACGGCGTGCGTCCTCATGGTGCCAAACGCGCACAAATCGGCCACCCGCCGCACACCAACCGCTTGAAGCAACGCCTTATGCTCACGTTTCCCTGAATGCTCATGGACAGGAGGATTGCCGTCGTGGCAGTCCACCGTCGACTGCCACGGCCTTCGGCTTCGCAGTGACGAGGTCTTATCGACCATTTCAGCTCTTCACTTCCTCGAAGGTGAACGCGGTGGCGATGCGGATCAGCGCGTACTCGAGCAGCAGTCCCACGATGCCGATGACGAAGATCGCGATGATGATGTTCTTGACATTGAGGTTGTTCCACTCGTCCCAGACCCAGAAGCCGATGCCCACGCCGCCGGTCAGCATCTCGGCGGCGACGATCACCAGCCAGGCCGTGCCCACAGCCAGGCGCACGCCGGTCAGCATGTAGGGCAACACGGAAGGGAACAGGATCTTGGTGACGATCTTCCATTCGGACAGGTTCAGCACGCGCGCCACGTTCATGTAGTCCTGCGGCACACGCTGCACGCCGACGGCGGTGTTGATGATCATGGGCCAGATCGAGCAGACAAAGATGGTCCAGATCGCCGCCGGATTCGCGCCCTTGAACACCAGCAGGCCGATCGGCAGCCAGGCCAGGGGGGAGACCGGACGCAGCAGGCTGATGAGTGGATTGAACATGCGGCTCATGAAGTCGAAGCGGCCGATGACAAAGCCCGCCGGAATGCCCACCGCTGCGGCCAGGCCGAAGCCCACGGCCACGCGCTCCAGCGACATCAGAATGTTCCAGCCCACGCCCTGATCGTTCGGGCCCTTGCGGTAGAACGGGTCGCTGAAGATCACCACGGCCTGCCTGAAGGTCTCCAGCGGCGTGGGGATGCTGTTCGCTGTCCAGGCCGACACCAGGGCCCACAGACCGACCAGCAGCACCAGTCCGAACAGCGGCGGCAACACCGCCAGCCAGAAGCCGCGCCAGTCGATGCCGGACACGGCTTTGGCCACCGTCGCCTTGGCTGCCACCGGGCTTTCGGTGACGGGCTTGCTCACTGGCCTGGGATGCGGCAACGCGGCTGGCACGAGAGGTTCAAGATGTTCCATCGGGGAGTGAAAGACTGCGCTGACCATGTCGTTCCCCTATGCATGAATTTTGAAGTTATCGGCGTACTTCTTCGGGTCCCGTCCGTCCCAGACCACGCCGTCGATCAGCTTGCTGCTGCGCATCGCGTCCTTGGGGATCGGTGCCTTGGCGGCGGTGGCGGCCTGTTTGTAGATGTCGATCTGGTTGATCTGCTTGGCCACGGCCAGGTAGTCGGGGTGGTCCTTGAGCAGGCCCCAGCGCTTTTGTTGCGTCAGGAACCACATGCCGTCCGACAAATAGGGGAAGGTCACCAGGCCTTCGTTGAAGAACTTCATGTGATTCGCGTCGTCCCAGGTCTTGCCCATGCCGTTCTGGTAGCGGCCCAGGATGCGCTGGTTGATGGCGTCCACGCTGGTGTTCACATAGGATTTCTCGGCGATGGTTTCGGCCATCTTGTTCTTGTTGCCCAGGCTGGCGTCTATCCACTGGCCGGCCTCGATGATGGCGGCGGTGACGGCGCGCGCGGTGTTCGGGTACTTCTTCACCAACTCGCTCGTCGTGCCCAGGACCTTCTCGGGATGGTCCTTCCAGATGTCCTGCGTGGTGACGGCCGTGACGCCGATGCCGTCGATGATGGCGCGGTGGTTCCAGGGCTCGCCCACGCAGTAGCCGTCCATGTTGCCCACGCGCATGTTCGCCACCATCTGCGGCGGCGGCACGGTGATGACCTTGGCGTCCTTGATCGGGTTGATGCCGTGCGCCGCCATCCAGTAGTACAACCACATGGCGTGCGTGCCGGTGGGAAAGGTCTGGGCGAAGGTGTATTCGCGCTTCTCCAGCGCCATCAGCTTGGCCAGGCTGGCACCGTCCACCGCGCCCTTGTCGGCCAGCTTCTTCGAGAGCGTGATGGCCTGGCCATTCTGATTCAGCGTCATCAGCACGGCCATGTCCTTCTTCGGACCCGACACGCCCAGGTGCACGCCGTACACCAGACCGTAGAGCACATGGGCGAAGTCGAGCTCGCCCGTCACCAGCTTGTCGCGCACACCGGCCCAACTCGCCTCCTTGGTCGGGATGATCTTCACGCCGTATTTCTTGTCGATGCCCAGCACCGAGGCCATGACCACGCTGGCGCAGTCGGTCAGCGGGATGAAACCGATCTTCACCTCGGTCTTCTCAGGTGCGTCGGAGCCGCCCGCGTAGACCGCTGCGCGCAAGGCCGGGTTGATGCCCACCACGCCGACGGCGGCGGCTTGCAGCACGGCGCGGCGGCTCAGGCTGGATGTCAGAAGATTGGTCATGGCAGTTCCCTCCAATTTGTTGGGGTCAGTGCACGCTGCGCATGCTCTGATCCACAAAAAAAGCAAAAAAAAGGCGTCCTCACGCTGCGCCTGACTTGTAAAAAGCCGGGTACAGGTGGGGACGCCTTTGTCCTGGTTGACTGGCTTTACCCGCCGTTGGGTGAAGCCTGTCGTGTGACCTTCGTTGGTCTTGTGAGGGTTATCGCAAAGAGCGTGCCAGATGGAGTTGGGTGCTTGCCGGGCCGCAGATGAAACCCCGGCTTAGATACACCATCGAAAGCGTCATTGCGAGGAGCAAAGCGACGCGGCAATCCATGACTTTCGCGGTTCTCAGCCCAGCGTCGTGGGTGGCTGCGCAGTGGGTGTGGGGCGTTCGTCCTCATGGTGCCAAACGCGCACAAATCGGCCGCCCGCCCCACACCCACCGCTTGAAATTGCGATGGTTGCTTGCGTTTCCTTATGGGTTCAGGGAAGTAAAAACGAGGCGCAGCGGCAATCGAGGCTAACGGCGCCAGCGCCCCAGCGCACCCGCCTTGTGCACCGCACCAAAGCGATGAACCGTTTCAGTGCGCCGATTGCGGTGCACCGCCGCCCAGGGCCTTGTACAGCAGGACCTGGTTTTGCAGATAGGCCAGCCTTGTCTGGACCACGGCCTGCTGCGCGGCGAACAGGGAGCGCTGCGCGTCGAGCTGGTCCAGCAGGCTGGCCGCGCCGTTCTGGTAGCGCAGCTCGGTGAGCGCCATGCGACCGGTCTCGGCCTGGGTCTGCGCCAGCTGCGCGCGCAATTGCTCGGCCAGGGTGTCGCGCCCGGCCAGGGCATCGGCCACCTCCCGAAAGGCCGCCTGTATGGCTTTCTCGTACTGCGCCACGGCGATGTCGCGCCCGGCCCGTGCCGCATCCAACCCGGCCTGGTTACGGCCCGCGTCGAACAGCGGTAGCACCAGCTGCGGCGCCAGCGTGAAACCCCAGGAACCGTCCTTGAACAGGCCCGACAAGGCGCTGCTGGCGGAGCCCGCACCGGCGGTCAGGGCGATGCGCGGGAAGAAGGCGGCGCGCGCGGCGCCGATGTTGGCATTGCTGGCGATGAGCAAGCTTTCGGCCTGTCGCACGTCGGGGCGACGGGTCAGCAGGTCCGAAGGCAGACCGGCGGGCAATTCAGCCCAGCCCAGTTGCGCCAGACGCTGCGTGGCCAGTTGTGCCCTGGCTTCAGCCGGCAGTGCCTGGCCCAGCAGCAGCACCAGCGCGTTCTCGTCCAGCGCACGTTGCCTTTGCTGCTGCGCCAGCGCGACGCGCGCTCCCTCCATCAGGGACTCGCCCTGGCGCAACTCCAGCGCCGAGGACGCACCGTTGTCAAAGCGCAGCTGGATCAGGCGCAGCGAGTCGCTGCGCGTGGCCAGGGTCTGGCGCGACACGGCCAGCAGCTCCTCGTCGGCCAGCAGGCCCAGCCATCCTTGCGCCACGGTGGAGATCAGGCTGATCTGCGCCGTGGCACTGCCCTCTTGCGTCGCCAGGTACTGGGCCAGGGCCTGTTCCTTCAGGCTGGCGACCCGACCGAAAAAGTCGATCTCGTAGGCCGTGACGGCCAGCCCTGCGGCATAGGCGCTGGCAATGCCGCCCGAACTCGTGGGCGTGCGCGAGCCCGTGGCCTGGGCGTTCACGGTGGGAAACTGGTCGGCGCGGCGGATGCCGAGTTGTGCCCGGGCCTGCTCGATGTTGAGCACGGCCACGCGCAGATCCCGGTTGTTGGCCAGCGCGGTGGCGATGAGCTGGCGCAGCGTGGCGTCGGCAAAGAAATCCTGCCAGGCCAGATCGGCTGCGGCCGTGCCTGTGACCGCAGGCGTCGCCGTCGGCCACTGCGCGGCCACGGGTGCCGCAGGGCGCTCATAGGTGGGCATGAGGCTGCAGCCACCCAGGCACAGGGCAGCGGCCAGCGCCGCCAGGGGGAACAGGCGCCGCTCAGTCATGGGGGATGTCTCCGTGTTGGTGGCCATGGGCCGCGTCGAACTTTTTCTGCCGCTCGCTGCCCTTGAACAGGGTGCGCACCACGACAAAGAAGATGGGAACAAACAGCACCGCCAGGGTGGTGCCGGTGAGGATGCCGCCGATGACGCCGGTGCCGATGGCGCGCTGGCCGGCCGAGCCTGCGCCAGACGAAATCGCCAGCGGCAGCACGCCCAGCGTGAAGGCCAGGGATGTCATGACGATGGGGCGAAAGCGCAGGTGTGCCGCAGCCAGGGCCGATTCGATCACGCCCTTGCCCTGGGCCTGCAGGTCCTTGGCAAATTCGATGATCAGGATGGCGTTCTTCGCCGACAGGCCGATGATGGTGATCAGTCCCACCTGAAAGTACACGTCATTGGCGTAGCCGCGCAGCAGCGTGGCCAGCAGCACACCCAGCACGCCAAGGGGCACGACCAGAATCACCGCCAGCGGAATGGTCCAGGATTCGTACAGCGCAGCCAGGCTCAGGAACACGGCCAGGATGGCGAAGGCGTAGACGGTGGTGGCCTGCGAGCCGGCCAGCTTCTCTTCGCGCGACAGGCCGGTCCATTCATAGCCAAAGCCCTGGGGCAGTTGGGCCGCGAGCCGCTCCATCTCGTCCATGGCCGCGCCCGAACTGGAGCCGGGAGCGGCGCTGCCGCTGATGCGCATGGCGGGATAGCCGTTGTAGCGCACGGTCTGCATGGCGCCGGTGATCCAGTGCGTGCTGGCAAAAGCCGAGAGTTGCACCGACTGCCCCTGGGCGTTGAGCACGCTGAGCCTGAGCAGGTCTTCGGGCTGCATGCGCGAGGGCGCGTCGGACTGCACCACGACGCGTTGCAGCCGTCCGGCGTTCGGGAAGTCGTTCACGTAGGCCGAGCCCAGCGCCGTGGCGATCACCGTGTTGATCGCGTCGTAGCCCACGCCCAGGGCGCTGGCCTTGTCGCGGTCTATGTCGAGCTGCAACTGCGGCGCGTCCTCGATGCCGTCGGGGCGCACCTGGGTGATGATTTTGCTTTGCGCAGCCATGCCCAGCAACTGGTTGCGCGCCGCCAGCAGGGCATCGTGGCCGAGGCCGGCCCGGTCCTGCAGGCGGAAGGTGAAGCCGGTCGACGTTCCCAGCTCCGAGATCGCCGGTGGACTCAAGGGGAAGATGAAGGCATCGCGCACGCCCATGAGCGCGCCAAAGGCGCGGCCCGCCACGGCCTGGGCCGAGCTGCCGGGCGCGGTGCGCTCCTTCCAGTCCTTGAGCGTGACGAAGGCCAGGGCGGCGTTCTGCCCCTGTCCGGAGAAGCTGAAACCGAGCACGCCGACCATGCTCTGCACCTCGGGCTGTTTCAGCATGAAGCCTTCGACCTGCTGCATCACGGAACGCGTGCGCTCCTGCGTTGCACCCGGCGGCAGCTGTACGTTCACCAGCAGTGTTCCCTGGTCCTCGTTCGGCAGGAAGGAGGTCGGCAAGCGCAGATAGACCACGGCCGCTGCGGCAATGATGGCCACATAGATCAGCAGGTAGCGCGCGGCGCGCGGCAGCAGCTTGGCCACACCGCCTTCATAGCCCTTGGCCGTGCGGCTGAAACCCCGGTTGAACCAGCCGAAAAAACCGGTCTTGGCATGGTGGTGTCCGGCCTGCACCGGCTTGAGCAGGGTGGCGCACAGCGCGGGCGTGAGCGAGAGCGCGAGAAAGGCCGAGAAGGCGATCGACGCGCCCATCACGGCGGCAAACTGGCGGTAGATGTTGCCCACCGAGCCGCTGAAAAAGGCCAGCGGCACGAACACCGAGATCAGCACCACGGTGACGCCGACAATGGCGCCGGAGATCTGACCCATGGCCTTGCGCGTGGCCTCCAGTGGCGGCAGGCCCTCCTCGCTCATGATGCGCTCGACGTTCTCCACCACCACGATGGCGTCGTCCACCACGATGCCGATCACCAGCACCATGCCGAACATGGTCAGCACATTGATGGAAAAGCCCAGGGCCAGCAACGTGGCAAAGGTGCCCAGCAGCGCCACCGGCACCACGATGGTCGGGATGATGGTGTAGCGGAAATTCTGCAGGAACAAATACATCACCAGAAACACCAGGATCACGGCCTCGACCAGGGTCTCGGCCACCTGGCGGATGGAGATGTCGACAAAACGCGAACTGTCGTAGGGGATTTCCCACTTCATGCCGTGCGGGAAGTAGGACTCCAGGTCGTGCATCTTGGCGCGTATCGCGCGGGCCGTGGCCAGTGCATTGCCGGTGGGCGACAGCTGAACGCCGATGCCGGTGGAGGGCTGGCCATTGAGCCGCGCCGAGGTGCCATAGGACTGGGCGCCGAGCTCGATGCGTGCCACGTCTTTCAGGCGCACGGCAGAACCGTCGGCGTTGGCGCGCAGCAGCACCTTGCCAAACTGCTCCACGTCGGACAGCTGGCCGTTCACCACCACCGTGGCCGCGATCGACTGCCCTGCAATATGCGGCAGGGCGCCGATTTCGCCGGCCGAGACCTGTACGTTCTGCGCCTGGATGGCCCGGCTCACGTCGGCCGCCGACAGCTTGTAGGCCAAGAGCTTGGCCGGATCGATCCAGACGCGCATGGCGCGCTCCGTGCCAAAGAGCTGTGCCTGGCCCACGCCGGGGACGCGCTGCAGCTCCGGCAGCACATTGCGCGAAGCGTAGTCACCCAGCGCCACCGGGTCCCAGGCCGGGTCGTCCGACGACAGCGTGGTAAACAGCAGAAAATTGGAGCGAGCCTTGTCGACGCGCACACCCTGCTGCGTCACCACCGCTGGCAGGCGCGGCGTGGCACGCGACAGGCGGTTCTGCACGTCGACCTGCGCCAGATCGGCGTTGGAGCCGGGCTGAAAGCTCAGGGTGATGTTGCCCGAGCCGTCGGCCTGCGCCACCGACTCCATGTAGATCAGTCCCGGCGAGCCGTTCATCTCGCGCTCGATCACCGCCAGCACGCTGTCTTCCAGGGTCTTGGCCGAGGCGCCAGGGTAGGCCGCCGAGATCACGATCGATGGCGGCGCCACCGGCGGGTATTGGGCCACCGGCAACTGGGTGATGGCGACGCCGCCCAGCACCATGATGAACAGCGCCAGCACCCAGGCAAAGATGGGGCGTTCGATGAAAAATTTCGCCATTGTCTAGGCTCCTTAGCGCGTTGCGCCGGATGCCGCAGCGGCAGGGGCCGAGGCACTGGCCGCTGGCGCGGAAGCAGCCGAAGCGGCCGGGCTTGGCGGCTTGCCGCCAGCGACCCAAGGCACAGCCTTGACCGGGGCGTCGCCGCGCAGCTTCTGGAAGCCGTCGACCATGACCTGCTCGCCCTGTTTCAGTCCGTCCAGGATCACCCACTTGCCGCCCTGCTGACCGCCGATCTTGACGGGTCGCGGTGCGACCTTGCCATCGGCACCGACCACCAGCACGCTGTCGCCTTGCGCGGAACGCGTCACGGCCTGCTGCGGCAGCGTGATGGCGCTGCCCGCCTGCGCCTGCTCCAGGCGCACACGCACGTACAGGCCGGGCAGCAGCACGCCGCCCGGATTCGGCACCTCGGCGCGCAGCGTGATCTGGCCCGTGCTGGCGTCCACCGTCAGGTCGGAGAACAGCAGCCGTCCCGCGCGCGGGTACTCGCTGCCGTCCTCCAGCAGCAGGCGCACCTTGGCCGCCAGCTCGCCGGGGGCGCGCTGGAGCTGGCCGGCTTCGAGCGCACGGCGCAGCGCCATGACCTCGGCCGCGCTCTGCGTGAAGTTGACGTACATCGGATCGGTCTGCTGGATCAGCGCCAGCGGCGTGGCCTCGCCCTGCCCCACCAGCGCGCCGACGGTGGCCAGTTCGCGCCCGATGCGCCCGGCAATCGGCGCGGTGACGCTGGCGTAGCCCAGATTGAGGCGCGCCGTCTGCGCGGCCGCGCTGGCCACGGCCACATCGGCCTGCGCCTGCTTCTGCGCCGCCTGGGCGCTCACGTACTCCTGTTGGCTGATGGCCTTGGCCTCGGCCAGGGGTTTGTAGCGATCCGCCAGGGCGCTGGCCTGCATCAGATTGGCTTCTGCCTTGGCCACATTGGCGCGCGCGCTGTCGAAGGCCGCCTGGTAGGGCGCGGCGTCGATTTCGAACAACGCCTGTCCGGCCTTGACCTGGCTGCCCTCGGTGAACAGACGCTTTTGCAGGATGCCGGCCGCGCGGGCCCGCACCTGGGCCACGCGCGAAGCCTCGAGCCGGCCCGGCAATTCAGTGATCAGACCCAACACGCCTGGCGCCACGGTGACGACACCGACTTCCGCCGGGGGCGGCACTCCAGCACCGGCGGCAGGCGGCGCGCTGCCCTGTCCGCAGGCCACGAGCGCGGCGCACAGACCGATGGCGCTGAGCCGCAGACACAACGACAGACGCATGGAAGAACGAAGAGGAAAGACAGTCGGACTGCGCATGGTGTGGTTCCAGGGAAAGGACAGCCAAGCACAGGCTGCCGCTTGGCATTGAATAATCGGCTTTTTGAGTATACATACAAGAATGGATGTATATTGAACTGTCTGCATAAACCCTTTTTTGATCACCGAATCGGATTCATGGCCCGCCGCACCAAGGAAGACGCCCTCGCCACCCGCCACCAGTTGCTGGACGCGGCGGAGCGCGTGTTTGCGCAAAAAGGGGTTTCCCACACCAGCTTGCAGGACATCGCGCAGGCTGCAGGGGCCACGAGAGGCGCCATCTACTGGCACTTCAAGAACAAGGCCGACCTGTTCAACGCCATGATGGAACGCATCACCCTGCCCATGGAGGCGGCGTTGCGGCACATGGAACCCGACGCCGGGCAGGACCCTCTGGACGCCTTGTGCGACCCGCTGTTGGACGTCATGCGCCAGGTCGCCACGGACGAGCGAACGCAGCGTGTGTTCGAAGTGGCCACCCTCATGGTCGAGTATGTCGACGAACTGCAGGCGGTACGGGCGCGGCATTTGCAGTCGCAAGTGGAGACGGTGGCGCACATGCGACTGAGCCTGCTCGGTGCGGCCAAACGTCGGGGTCAACCATTGCCCGTGAGCGCGGCCGTGGCAGCCCAGGGCCTGCACGCCCTGGTGGCCGGCCTGATCAGTTCCTGGTTGCTTGCGCCACAGAGCTTTGACCTGGTGGCGGTGGCGCAAGCCGCCATCCAGGCCTATCTGGCGGGCCTGGGACTGAAGCGCCAGGCCAGTGCCCGCGGGCGACGCGGCGGAGCAGTCCCACGGACCGGACCCTGTTGAATGTTCGGCGGGGCAGCGACCTTCAGCCCAGCAGTTCAGCCATGTCCAGCAGGCGCTGCGCCACCTGGGCCAGCTTCAGTCCCTGATCCATGGCGGCACGGCGCAGCTTGGCGTAGGCCTGGGCCTCGCTCAGCCCCTGACGTTGCATGATCAGGCCTTTGGCGCGGTCCAGCAGCTTGCGCTCCTGCAACTCGGTGGTGCGCTCCCGCAGCTCGGATTTGGTCGCAGCCAGTTCCTGGCGCAGCGTCTGTTCGTGCTGAAAACGCGCCAGTGCCACGTCCAGGATCGGGCGAATGCGCTGCGCCGACAGACCGGCCACGATGTAGGCCGACACCCCCGCGGCCACGGCGGCCTGCACATGCGAGGTATCTTCGTCGTTGGTGAACATGACGATGGGCCGGGGCGCGTCGCGCGTGGCAAACACCACATGTTCGAGCGCGTCGCGGGCGTCGCTTTCCGCGTCCACGATCACCAGATCGGGCCGCAACTGCGTCAGTCGCTCGGTCAGGTACACGTCGGCGGGCAGACTTGCGACCAGGTTGAAGCCGTTTTCCAGCAGACCGATGCGCAGCGAGCGCGAGCGGTCGGCCTGGACACGTGCGTCCTCATCGCCCGGATCCGTCAGTGCCAGATCCGGCGCCACCACGACAATTCTCAGGGCTTCCTTCATGCATTCAGCGACGCAAGAATCACGCCATGGCACATGCGTTCAAGCGGTTTGCTCGCGGGCTTCACCTAAACTCACAGCCTATGTTGATCCTTGGCTTTGAATCCTCCTGTGACGAAACCGGTGTGGCGTTGGTCGAATGGACTGGCGACGCCGTGCCGCGTCTGCGCGCCCACGCGCTGCACAGCCAGATAGAGATGCACCAGGCCTATGGTGGCGTCGTACCCGAACTGGCGAGTCGCGACCACATCCGTCGCGTGCTGCCGCTGACGCGCTCCGTGCTGGAACAGTCCGACTGCAGCCTGTCGCAGGTTGACGTCGTGGCCTATACCCGCGGCCCGGGCTTGGCCGGCGCCCTGCTGGTCGGCTCCGGTGTGGCCTGTGCGCTGGCCGCCGCGCTGAAAAAGCCGGTGCTCGGCATCCACCACCTGGAAGGCCATCTGCTGTCGCCCTTTCTCAGCGCCGACCCGCCGCAGTTTCCCTTTGTCGCGCTGCTGGTCTCCGGCGGACACACGCAGCTGATGCGCGTCGACGCTGTGGGGAGCTACGCGCTGCTGGGCGAATCCATCGACGACGCCGCGGGCGAAGCCTTCGACAAGTCGGCCAAGCTGCTGGGACTGCCCTACCCCGGTGGGCCGGCGCTGGCCCGGCTTGCCGAGCAGGGCGACCCGTCCGCCTTCAAGCTGCCCCGCCCCCTGCTGCACAGCGGCAATCTGGATTTTTCCTTTTCCGGTCTGAAAACCGCCGTGCTCACGCAGGCGAAGAAGCTGGGCGAACAGCTGAGCGCGCGCCAGGCCGATCTGGCGGCCTCCACGCAAGCCGCGATCGTCGAGGTGTTGGTAAAAAAGTCTTTGGCCGCGCTGGCCCAAACGGGCTTGCGGCGCCTGGTTGTTGCCGGCGGCGTGGGCGCGAACCGCAGCCTGCGCGAGCAACTGAATGCCGCCTGCAACAAGGTCGGCGTGCGCGTGCACTATCCGGAGCTCGATCTTTGCACCGACAACGGGGCCATGATTGCCATGGCGGCCGCGATGCGTCTGCAGTCGGGCGTGGCGCAACCGAACAACGACTATTCCTTCGACGTCAAACCGCGCTGGCCGCTGCAACAGCTCGCAGCCAACCCGGTCTGAATCGGCGGGTAACTCAATCGATCTTCAGTTGCGTGCTCGGCGGCACGAGCTTGGCCAGTTTGAGCGTGAGCACGCCGTTGTCCAGCCGGGCCTCGCTGCTGCTCACGTCGATGTCCTGGGGCAGCTCATAAGCCAGCTTGTAGGCGCGCGGCGCGTCTGCCAGGCTTTCGATGCGCACCACCTTGCCCTCGATGGCTATGCTCAATTGCGCCTTGCTCACGCCAGGCACATCAAAGGACACGGTGTAGGCCTTGTCATCCTGCGCCACGGCGGGACGTGCAGTTGCGGGCTTGGCGGCAGCTTGCTGCAGCGACTCGCCAAGCCAGCGCTCGAGTTGGGCGTCGACGCCCCGCAGGTTGGGGGCAAAGGCAGTGCGACGCATGACGGGTGTGAAAAACATGGTGTGGTTCCTATACTCAGCGCGGCGCTCGAGATAAGCGCCACAGGCTTCCAATCTGTGCGCTGACACAGCGTTTTCAAGGAAAAATTTGCATGTTTAAGTTTTCACTCCGGGTCTTGAAATTGGCCTGTGTGGCGCTATCCGCCGCCGCCCTGCTAAGCCCGGTTGGTCAGGCGCAAGCTGCGCCCGCAACGAGTGCGCAGCCGATCAAAATCGCCATGATCGAGGGCTTGAGCGGCCCTTTCGCCAACACCGGCGAGGCGGTGTTTCGCAACCTGCTGTGGGCCGTGGAACGGGTCAATGCGTCAGGCGGTGTCAAGCTCGGCGCCGCCGTCGCACGCCCTCTGCTGCTGCAGCGCTATGACAGCAAGGGGCAGAACGAGGAAGCGCTGTCGGCCCTGCGCTCGGCCATTGACGACGGCGCGCAGTTCGTCATGCAGGGCAATTCCTCGGCGAACGCCGCGGCGCTGCTGGACGCGATCAACAAGCACAACGAACGCGCACCAGGCCAGCGCGTGCTGCTGCTCAACTACTCGGCCGTGGACCCGATACTGACGAACGAAAAGTGCAGCTTCTGGCACTTTCGCTTCGACGCCCACGCCGATATGCGCATGGCCGCGCTGATGGAAGTCATACGGGAAGACCGCGCCATGCAGCGCGTCTACCTGATCGGCCAGGACTACAGCTTTGGCCAGGCTGTGCTGCGCGAGGCCCGGCGTCAACTGCTGACGCAGCGCCCCGATGTGCTGATCGCCGGCGAGGAACTGCACGCCATGGGACGCGTCAAGGACTTCGCACCCTACGCCGCCAAGATCAAGGCCAGCGGCGCACAGGCCGTCATCACCGGCAACTGGGGCAACGACTTGACGCTGCTCGTGAAAGCAGCCCGCGAAGTGGGTTTCGAGGGCAAGTTCTACACTTTCTACGGCAACGCACTGGGCGCGCCGGCCGCCATCGGCGAGGCTGGCGTGGGACGCGTCATCGCGGTGGCCGACTGGCTGCCCAATGTGGCCAGCGCTCAAGGCGAGGCCTTCTACCAGGCCTTCAGGGCACGCTTCCCCAAACCCGAAGAAGACTACGTGCACATGCGCATGCAACTCATGGTGCGGGCGCTGGTGCAGGCTCTGGAACACAGTGCCAAGGCACATGGCAGCGACGCCATCGACCTGCTCGCTGTGGCCACGCAACTGGAAAAGGAAAGCGTCAGTTTTTATGGTCAAAGCGGCAGCATGCGCGCCATGGACCACCAGTTCCAGCAGCCGCTGGTGGTGGGGTTGATGGAACGCGTCGGTACGCCCGGTGTGAAGTTCGACGTCGAAGGTTCGGGCTACGGCTTTCGCGTCGTGCGCTCCATTGCCGCTGCGCGCGCCGAACAGCCCAGCAGCTGCCATATGCACAGGCCGGCTTCCTGAAACCTTGTGGGACAGACCGCAGCTACAGCGCAGCTGAGCCAGCTCTGTCCCCAACTGATCAGCCCTGCGTGATAATTCTTCATTGTTTCAATCGTCCACAGGAGCGCCCATGAGAGGTAACTTCGCCGCCATCGTGCTCATCGTCATCGGCAGTTTCTTTTTGCTGACCAACCTGGGGCTGCTGCACGTCAGCATTGCCGAACTGTTTCGCACCTGGTGGCCGCTGATCCTGATTGGCGTGGGTCTGAGCCTGTTCTTCACCCCGCGCTCGCGCAAGTAAGCCCATCCCAATGTCAGACACGAGATCGGCGCTGCGAGGTGACTGACCCACAAGCCATGCGCCAAATCATCCAGAACCTCGAAGAATCCAAGATCCGTGAAGTGGCCAACGCCGGCATGGGGCGCGCCGACGTGCTCGCCTTCTGGTTTGGCGAAAGCGACGAGGTCACGCCGGAGTTCATCCGCCAGGCGGCGGTGGATTCGATACAACGCGGCGAGACCTTTTACTCGCACAACCTGGGCCTGCCCGAACTGCGCGTCGCCATCTCGGACTACATGGGGGCCCTGCACGGGCCCATCGCGTTTGAACGTCTGGCCGTCACCAGCGGCGGCGTGAACGCCCTGATGATCGCCATGCAGGCGCTGGTGGACGCCGGCGACGAGGTCGTCGTCGTCACGCCTGTCTGGCCGAATCTCACGGCGCAACCGGTGATCCTGGGCGCGAGACTGGTCTGCGTGCCACTGCAGGCCCAGGCCAGCGGCGCCTGGCAACTCGACATGGACGCGCTGCTGGCGCGCATCACGGCCAACACCAAGTTGCTGGTGCTCAACGCGCCGAACAACCCCACGGGCTGGACCCTGAGCCGGGCCGAGCAGCAAACCCTGCTGGACCACTGCCGCAACACCGGCACCTGGATCCTGGCCGACGAGGTCTACGAGCGCCTGTACTACGAGCCCTCGTCCAACGGTTGTGCGCCCAGCTTCCTGGACATCGCCGATGCAGACGATCGACTCGTGGTGGTGCACAGTTTTTCCAAGAGCTTCCTCATGACCGGCTGGCGTCTGGGTTGGCTGGTGATGCCTTCGAGTCTGACGCCGCATGTGGGAAAGCTGATCGAGTTCAACACCTCCTGCGTCAGCGTGTTCACGCAGCGCGCCGGCATCGTGGCCTTGCAGCGCACGGGCGAAGTAACGCCACAGGTGGTGGCGCATCTGAAGCGCTGCCGCGACACCCTGGTGCCGCTGTTGCGCGCCCTGAGCGGCGTACAGGTGGCTATGCCCTCGGGTGGCATGTACGCCTTCTTCAAGCTCGACGGCTTCGACGATTCCCTGGACACGGCCAAGCGCCTGGTGCTCGAAGCCGGCCTGGGACTGGCGCCGGGCAACGCCTTTGCGTCCGAGGCCCAGGGCTGGCTGCGCTGGTGTTTTGCCTCGCACGACCCACAGCGCACGGCCTTGGGCGTGCAGCGCCTGCAGGCTTGGCTGGGCCAGCGCTAACGCCGGCGCCTCAGCCCTGGCGCTCACTGCGCGCCGCGCCCCTTCTGACTCTCGAAATACACGACCTTGCGCGCGCGCTGCACGTCGCCCAGCGGTCGGTGCGCGGCCAGCGCCTGCCAGGGGTCAAACACCGCAGCCTCCACCTGCCTCAGCAGTTCCTGCCCAGCCGCTGACGCCGCGTCCTGCCGGGGCAGGGTCAGCTTTGCCACCGTGCTGTAGGGGCTGGGCCAATCCACAGAAGCGTCCTCGATCGGCGTCTGTGCCTCGCTCACGAAGGGTTGCAACTGCAGCTCCCACTTCAGGGTGTGGCGCGCCAGGCGCGCGGCAAAGTCGGCGCCCCAGTCGGCCTCGGCGCCCTTCACAGCATGACCGTTACTGGAAGCCGGCACGAGCCGCACGCGCACGGCGTAAGGCCCGCAGGCCATGGGAGCAGCGCTGTACAGGGTCTCGGTGGCAAAGCCGCCAAAGGGTCGGCCCAGGTTCTGCATCAGCCTGAGCAGACGCCGCGTTCCGGCCAACAGGCCGTAGCGCCCGAACAGGTACTTGAGCAAGGCGCCCTTGCCATTCGATGCAGCCAGCACGAAAGCGACGAATTCCTCGCTTTTGGCAAAGGCAAAGGTCGGCTGGTTGATGAGCGTGAAGTCCTGGTGCGTGGCCGGCCCGTTGCCCAAGGCGGAATCGCCCTGCATGCCCGACACGCTCAGGGCAAAACCGCGCACGTCGGGTGTGCGGTCGGGCGCACGGTCCATGCCGCCGTTGGACAGGCGCACGTGCACCTCATGGCTTGCCGGGGCGGCAAACAGCCCGTATTGGGCGTAGATCGGAATATCGGCCAGCACCTGCAGTTGCCCCTGCGCCGCGCTGAGTTGCTTGCGGTGCAAGGCGCGGCCGACGCCAAATTCTTTGTTCTTGCGCGCTTGCAGCGCAACAAATTTGCGGCCGTAGCCCGCGAAGCGCTCGGCCTCATCGGCACTGACCTGTTCCTGCCATTCGGTGCTGGGGCTGAAGTCTGGTTTCATGCGGGTACAGGCCGGAAGTTTGCGATGGGGGCATCCTACCGGAGCTGCGGCCATCTTGCAGCGCAGCCGGGGCAGACCGCGCTATCCTTGCGCCATGGCCTCCAGCGACCCCGAATTTGCCCATTACTGCTGCGAACTGCTCGCCAGCGCCGGACACTGCACGGCGCGGCGCATGTTCGGCGGTTGGGGGATTTCCACTGAAGGCCTGAACCTTGCCCTGCTGGTCGATCTGGGTGACGGTGACACGCTGTGGCTCAAGGCCGACGACAATACGCGCGAGCAGTTTGAGGCCGCCGGCTGCCGTCGCTTCACCTACCTGATCAAGGGCGAGCCCAAGAGCATGAACTACTACAGCGCGCCGGTCGACGCGCTGGAAGACCGCCACATGATGGCGCCCTGGGCGCGGCTGGCGCTGGATGCGGCGCTGCGGGCCCGCGCTTCAAAACCTGTGAAGCGCACCAAGACCAAACAAAAGTGATCTAAATTGGCCAGACCGCGCCGTGGTCGTTCAGGATCGCGTCCAGCGGCACATCATGCGGCTCTGCCATGAGTTCATCCAGGAATCCCTGGGCGTAGCCCAGGCCCACGGTGACCGGCTTGGGTTGCAGCGTGGCCAGCGTGCGGTCGTAGAAGCCGCCGCCGTAGCCTAGGCGGAAACCGCCCGTGCCATAACCCACGCAGGGAACAAACAGCAGTGTCGGCACCACCACCTCGGTGTCCTTGGGCTTGGGGATACCGTAGGCATCCTCCTCCATCGGGCAGCCCGGGTACCAGGCGTGAAACACCAGGGTCTTGTGCACTTTGTCCACCACCGGCAGGCCGATGCGGCGCAGCTTGGGGCCGTCGAGCAGTTCGCCGTCCTCCTTCCAGCGGTGCAGCGCCGGCAACGGGTCGAATTCGCCCTTGATCGGCCAGTAGGCGCCGATCACCGTGTCGGGGCGGCCCACCAGCCAGATGCGCATGACCTGTTGTAAAGCTGCGGCGCGCTGTAAGCGGTCCTGCATGTTCACGCGTTGTTCAATGAGCGCCGCGCGCAGCTCTTTTCTGGCCTGCGCCTGCGGCGTCTTGCCGCTGTTATCACCGGAAGTGTCCATAATCCCCTCATGCAATTTCGAACCATTCTGACACTGATCGCCAGCCTTGCCCTCGGTGCGCTGTCCAACGCTGCCCAGTCGCAGCCCGCTGCGGACGCCCGGGGCGCCAGTCGCAGCGACTCCGTGCTGCTGGAAATGCAGCAGGCTTTCAGCAAGGGCGACCGCAAACGCCTGAGCGCCCTGCTGCCCCAGGTGCGCGGCCACGCCCTCGAACCCTGGGCCGCCTACTGGGAATTGAAGGCGAGACTGGAAGACGCGCCGGCGCAGGAAGTCCAGGACTTTTTTCTGCGCTACGCCGGCAGCTACCAGGAGGACCGCCTGCGCAACGACTGGCTGCTGCTGCTGGGCCAGCGCCGCGACTGGACCAGTTTTGCGGCGCAGTACCCCGCCTACCGCATGGGCGATGACAAGGAGGTGCGCTGCTATGCCGCGATGATCGCCAACAGCCAGGGCGCGGCCGACCAGGCCGACGAAGTGCGGCGCAACTGGTACGCACTGCGCGAAGCCGACCTGGGCTGCACCCAGGCCGCGGCGGCGCTGCTGGCTGGCAACAAGCTCGGCGCGCTCGACGTCTGGCGCAAGGCGCGACTGGCCATGGAGGCGAACCGGCCGCGCAGTGCGCGCAACGCCGTGGAGCTGGTGGCACCCGAGTTCGCGCAGGCCGTCACTGAAATCAACAACAACGCCGCCAAATACCTGAGCGCACGCGTCACCGTGCCAGGCAAGACACGCAAGGAACTGGTGGTGCTGGCCATCGTCAAGATGGCGACCAACGACGCCGACGCCACGGCTGCGGTGCTGGACGCCAAGTGGTCGGTCCATCTGTCCCCCGAAGAGCGCAACTGGGCCTGGGGCGTGATCGGCAAGCAGGCCGCCATGCACATCGGCAGCGAGGCCTTGAGCTATTACACCCATGTCACCAAAGACGCAGATCTGAACGACGAGATGCTGGCCTGGAAAGCCCGCGCCGCGCTGCGCGCCGGCAAGTCGGCACACTGGCCGCTGGTGCTCTCAAGCATCAACGCCATGAGCGAAGAGGCTCGCAGGGATCCGACCTGGATCTACTGGAAGGCGCGCGCGCTGCTGCAGGGCAAGAGCGCGGCCGAGCTGACGCAGGCGGCCACGCTGTTCGAGTCCATCGCTTCGGTGCGAGGCTTCTACGAGCAGCTCGCGCTGGAAGAGCTGGGGCGCAAGATCACGGCGCCACCGCCACCGGCGCCGCTGACGCCCGAGGAACTGGAGGCGACGCGTCTCAACCCGGGGCTGAACCGCGCCCTGATGGCCATCGCCCTGGGCCTGCGCAGCGAAGGCGTGCGCGAGTGGAACTACAGCACGAATCTGAGCAACCCGCGTGGCGCGCCGGGTGGCATGAGCGAGCGTGAACTGCTGGCGGCGGCAGACATGGCCTGCCGCCATCAGGTCTGGGACCGCTGCATCAACACCAGCGAACGCACGCGCACCGAGATCGACTTTGCCCAGCGCTTTCCCATGCCGCACCGCGAGGCCGTGCTCAAGCGCAGCCAGGAAATCGGTCTGGACCCGGCCTACGTGTACGGACTGATCCGCCAGGAGTCGCGCTTCATCATGGACGCGCGCTCCGGCGTCGGCGCATCGGGTCTGATGCAAGTGATGCCACCGACGGCGCGCTGGACCGCGAAGAAGATCGGCTTGGTCGACTTCAAGCCGCACCAGATCTCCGACCGCGACACCAACATCGCCATCGGCACGGGCTACCTCAAGCTGGTGCTGGACGACTTTGCCGGTTCCATGCCGCTGGCCGCCGCCGCCTACAACGCCGGTCCCAGCCGTCCCCGCAACTGGCGCGGCGCCAGCGGCGGGCCTGTGATGGAAGCAGCGATCTGGGCGGAGAACGTACCATTCAATGAAACCCGGGACTACGTCAAGAAGGTGCTGTCCAACACCACCAATTACGCCGCGCTGATCACCGGACAGCCGCAGTCGCTCAAGGCGCGCCTGGGCATGGTGGGGCCGCGCGACGCGGGCGCACCCGATGTCAACATCGAACTGCCCTGAACCGAAGAACGCCATGCTCAAGCTTTACATCGGCAACAAGAACTACTCCTCCTGGTCCATGCGCCCCTGGGTGCTGCTGCGCCAGGCCGGCCTCCCCTTCGAGGAAGTCATGGTGCGCTTCGACTCCTTCGCCGCGGACTCGGCCTTCAAGCAACAGTTGCTGGCGCTGAACCCGATCGGCAAGGTGCCGGTGCTGCTGGACACAGAAGTTGACGGCGGCCTCGCCATCTGGGACACGCTGGCCATCGCCGAGTACCTGGCCGAGAAATATCCGCAAGCCCAACTCTGGCCAAGCGACACTGCGTCAAGGGCCCGAGCGCGCAGCATCTGCGCCGAAATGCATTCAGGGTTTGCCGCACTGCGAACCCACTGCGGCATGAACATCGAAGCCGCGCTGCCGGAAATCGGCCAATTGGTGTGGCGCGACCAGGCAGCTGTGCGCAGCGATGTGGCGCGCATCGTCGCCATGTGGAGCGGGTTGCTGGAGCGCCATGGCGGCCCGATGCTGTTTGGCGAGTTCAGCGTGGCCGACGCCTACTTCGCGCCGGTGGTGATGCGCCTGAAGACCTACGCCCTGCCGGTGCCGGCCGAGATCTCGGCCTACGTGGAGCGCGTCTGCGCCCTGCCGGCGGTCCAGGCCTGGGTGCAGGATGCGCTGGCGGAAAAGGATTTTGTGGTCTTTGACGAACCCTGCCGGGTCAGCCGGTAGGGAACCATGCACATTTACCTGGTGGGAGGCGCGGTGCGCGACCGCTTGCTGGGTCTGCCGGTGACGGACCGAGACTGGCTGGTGGTGGGCGCCACGCCCGAGCAGATGACGGCCCAGGGATTCATCCCCGTGGGACGCGACTTTCCCGTCTTCCTGCACCCGCGCAGCAAGGAGGAATACGCCCTGGCACGCACCGAGCGCAAGACGGCACGCGGCTACCGCGGCTTTGCCATCCACGCCGCACCCGACGTGACGCTGGAGCAGGACCTGGCGCGGCGCGACCTGACGATCAACGCCATCGCCATCAGCGCCCACTTGAGCGGCCACGACGGCGCCTTCGACGTGGAGCTGGACCAGCTCGCCGACCCGTTCCACGGCCAACGCGATCTGGCCCACCGCGTGCTGCGCCATGTGACCGACGCCTTTCGCGAAGACCCGGTGCGCATCCTGCGCGTGGCCCGGCTCAGCGCGCGCTTCACCGATTTCCACGTCGCGCCAGAGACGATGCAGCTGATGTGCGACATGGTGCAGCACGGCGAGGTCGACCACCTGGTGGCCGAACGCGTCTGGCAGGAACTGGCGCGTGGCCTGATGGAGGCGCAGCCCTCGCGCATGTTCGAGGTCCTGCGCGCCTGCGGCGCCTTGCCGCGACTCATGCCGGAGCTGGATTCGATTTGGCAAGCGAGCGCCGATGCGATCCTGCGCCGCCTCGACACTGCCGCCAGGCTGAAGGCACCCTTACCCGTGCGCTGGGCCGGCCTCACCCGGGAACTGGCAGCTGATGCCATTGGCTCGCTCTGTGAGCGCCTGCGCGTGCCCACCGATTGCCGGGATCTGGCCGACCTGCTGGCGCGCGAGCAGGACCGCATCGAGCACAGCGCCACGCTGGACGCCGCCGGACTGATGACCTTGCTGGAGCGCTGCGACGCCATCCGCCAGCCTGGGCGCTTTGCACAGGCGCTGCAGGCCTGCGACTGCGCCGCGCGCTCGTTACCGGGTCAGGAGGACGCCGCGTACCCACCTGCTCAGCGCCTGACCGCTGCGCTGCAAGCTGCGCGCGCCGTCGCGACGAACGAGGTGGCGCAACAGGCCATGGCCAGCGGCCTCACCGGACCCGCCGTCGGCGCGCTGATCCATGCCGCGCGCGTCGCCGCCGTCGCAAAAATCAATTAATTGGGGTCAGATTCCAATTGTTACAAGTTGGAGCGAACCCAGCGCACGATGTCGGCCGCGCCCATGGCGCCGGCCTGCCGGGCGATCTCCTTGCCGTCGCGAAACAACGCCAGCGTGGGAATGCTGCGGATGTTGAACCGCGAACCCAGGTTCTGCTCGGCCTCGGTGTCGACCTTGACAACGCGCACGCCGGGCTCCAGTTGCGCGGCGGCCTGTTCATAGGCTGGCGCCATCTGACGACATGGAGCGCACCAAGGCGCCCAGAAGTCCACCAGCACCGGGATCTGGTTGCGTGCGATGTGACGGTCAAAGGCGGCTTCATTCAGCGACACCGGATGCCCGTTGAAGAGCGGCTGGTGGCACTGGCCGCAGTCGGCCTCGGGCCGGTCCTCGGGCTGGACCCGGTTCGTGGTGTGGCAGTGCGGGCAGACGATGTGCAGTGGCGTGGTCATGGCGGATTTCCCCGGGGCGACATACCCCAATGGGTATCAGGGTGAGGGCTGGCGCGGCGCTTTCAAGACCACACTGCAAGCTCACAGCGTTCTGGCGATCAGGCTGGCGAGAAAGCTGAGCAGCAGCGTGCTGGTCAGCGGGATGAAACAGTCGCGCCCGAACAAGCGAAAGCGAAAGTCGCCCGGCAACCGGCCCAAGCCCCAGCGCTGCAGCCAGGGCGCCAGGCCGTTGATGAGCAGCAGCGCCAGCAGGACGACGACGATCCAGCGCAGCATGGGCTACAGGGTGTGGGTTCGATCGCCCTGGACAAAGCCGAGTGCGTCCCAGGGCTGCCCCACGTACAGGCCCCAGACCTTGAACAGCTCGCCCATCTCGTGCTCGGACACCAGCTTCAGGCCCATGGCGCGCTCTGGCAGGGAGGCCGATTCCATGCGCGTCAGCAGACCGCAGTTCATGAGGAAACGCGCCTGCGTGCAATAGCCCAGCGTGCCCGCGGATTTTTCGTCCGACGACGGATTTGCCAACAACCAGTCGTCGCCCGCCTGCTGCGCCGCCAGCGCCATGGCGGTGAAGTTGACGTGCGCCGTGATGTCCTTGAGCCCCACGTCGACCAGCGGATCGTCATCCGACAGGTGGGCGCGGTGGCACATCACCGTGCCCATGTGGCGCTGCACGTGGTAGTACTCGGACTGGGGGAAACCGTAGTCGATGAAGAACGCCGCACCGCCACGCTCGCTGGCCATGAGCTTTTGCACCACGGTGCGCACAAAGGCTTCCCCTTGGGGATGGATCTCGCTCAAGTAGTCGTGCACGCCCGGGATGTCCTGCGGCAGTCGCAGTTCCGTGGTGCGGTCCTGCCAGACGAAGCGGCCGTCCAACGCGCAGGCCACGCCGCGCTCGAACCAGTTCCCCTGCACGCGCGCCAGCAGCTTGACCGGAATGGCGTCGAGCAGTTCATTGCCCAGCACCAAGCCCTGCAGGGTGTCGGGCAAGGCACTGACCCAGCAAACCTTGTCGCCCCAGGCCTGCAGACGCTGCTGCTGGCGTTCGCGCAGCGTCGCCGACAACTCCACGATGGTGTAGCGCTGCCAGACTACGCCCTGGGCATCCAGCGCCTCCAGCAGTTGTGCAGCCAGCGCGCCCGAGCCCGCGCCGAACTCCCAGACTTCGTCGGTCTGCGTCAGCTGCAGGGCCTGCGCCACCTGTGCGGACAGGGTCTGGCCGAACAGGGGCGTCATCTCGGGCGCGGTGACAAAGTCGCTGCCGGAGGACGGCATGTGACCAAACTTGCGCGAGTCGCGGGCGTAATAGCCCAGACCCGGCGTGTACAAGGCCAGTTCCATGAAGCGGTCAAAGCCTATCCAGCCGCCGGCACGGTCGATTTCATCCTTCACCCTGTCGGCACAAGTCGTCATCGGCATAATCACCTTATCCTCCATGCAAGCCACGAAAAAACCCATGAACCATCCCGGCAACGCACCCGACAAGCGCCAGCTGCGGCAGTCCAACTTGCCGTCGATTGTCGCAGGTGACTTTGGGTTGCCACGGGTGGTTTCCCCATGAAGACACGCTGGGTGCTGGTCACGGGAGGTGGACAACGCCTGGGTCGCGATATCGCCCTGGCCTTCGCCCGGGCCCGATGGAACGTGCTGTGCCACTACCAGACCTCGACGCAGCAGGCTGCGCAGACCTGCTGTGACGTCGAGCAACTGGGCATGAAGGCCGTGGCGCTGCGCGCTGATCTTTCGGTGCAAGCTGAACGCGAGACGCTGATCAGCCGAGCCATCGACGCATCCAATGGCCAATTGGCAGCGCTGGTGAACAACGCCTCGGTGTTCCAGCCCGACAGCGGCATGAACTTCTCGCCCCAGTTGCTGCAGCAGCAGTTGCAGGTGAATCTGCTGGCCCCGCTGCACCTGGGCAGCCTGCTGGCGCAGCACGCGCAGGCGGCAAGCACGGCGCCGCCACCGGCGCTGGTACAGGTGCTGGACCAGAAGGTCTTCAACCTGAACCCGGATTATTTTTCCTACACCGTGTCCAAGCTCGCTTTGGAGCGCGCCGTGGCCTTGCAGGCACAGGCGCTGGCGCCGCATGTGCGCGTGACGGCGATCGCGCCGGGGCTGATCTACCTGAGCGGGCCGCAGTCGGCCGACAACTTCAGGCAGGCCGCCAGCGTGAACCTGCTGCACAGCCCCACCGATCCGGCAGACGTGGCGCGAACAGCCGTGTTTTTGGCGGAAAACAGCTCCATCAACGGTGTCACCGTGTGCGTGGACAAGGGCCAGCATCTGGTTCCCCTGGAGCGCGACATCATGTTCGTCGTCGATCAAGTCATGAGGAACAAAGCATGAGCACGGCCATCGATTCCCTGCTGCGCGACTGCCGGAGAATCTTTTTGCGCGGCCTGACGCGTCAGGTGAACATCGGCATCCATGACTTCGAGCGCGCGGCGGCGCAACGCATCATCTTCGACATCGACCTGTATGTGCCGCTGCAGGACACCTCACCGCAGCGCGACCAGATCGATGAAGTGGTGGATTACGACTTCGTGCGCGACATCGTGTCGCGCCTGCTGGCGCGCGGCCACATCGCCCTGCAGGAAACGCTGTGCGACGCGCTGCTGGACGCCCTGCTGGCTCACCCCCAGGTGGTGGCGGCGCGGGTATCCACCCGCAAACCCGACGTCTACCCAGACTGCGAAGCCGTCGGCGTGGAAGCCTTTCGCAGCAAGATCCACCTGCCATCGACCTGAGAAAACACCATGCAACGTGTCGCCACCGGAAACCAGAGCCTGTCCATCACCGGGCTGCGCTTCACCGCCAGTCTGGGCATCCTGGAACAGGAAATGACTGCGCCGCAGCCGATCCAGGTCGACGCCGAACTGAACCTGGGCCCGCAACCGCTGCTGCCGCGCGACGACGACATCCACCATGTGCTGGACTACCGCAAGGTTCGCCAGATCATCATCAACGAATGCACGGCCGAGCACGTGAACCTGCTGGAAAGCTTGATCGGCAAGCTGGGCGCGCGCCTGATGCAGTTGCCCGGCGTACTGGGCGTGCGCGTGAAGATCGCCAAACTGGAAATATTCGACGACTGCGAAGTCGCGATCAGGGTTGAATCGGGCCAGTGGTAGGCGCTCTACAATCGGCCTCTTTCCACAGCCTCTGGACAAACACCATGAACCGCTGCCCACCGATTCTTCACTCGCCACTGCGGCGGCCCCAGCGCTGGCTGGCGGCACTTGCCGTGAGCATTTTCACCCTCGGCGCGTCCGCGCAAGCCATGGTGCGCGAGTTTCCGAAAAACGCCTTGCGCGGCACGCTTGTCATCACCGCTGCGCCGGACATCACGCTCGATGGCCGGGTTGATCGCCTCTCCCCCGGTGCGCGCATTCGCGACCCGCAAAACATGTTGATCATGTCGGGCGTGCTGGTGGGACAGGAACTGGTGGTGAACTACACCCGCGAGAGCGCCGGCATGGTGCACGAGGTGTGGATCCTGTCGCCGCAGGAAGCCCAGGTGAAGCGCTCGTTCGCATTGTCCATAGGCAACATCCGTTTCGCTTCTGATCCCGCACCTGCGGTGAATCTGCAACTGCCTTTCGATCAGTTGCCCAAGTACAAGCCCTGAGGCTTTTGGGGCCAACCGCTTGCGCCATTGCAGGGCAGCAGGCGCACCGTTTTTCAAGTGACTGCGCCGAGTGGCTTTCCGGGCAGCGGTCCGCCATCCATTCCCATCGCGACACAGAGATTCCCATGAGCAAAAAAGTATTCATCAAGACCTTCGGCTGCCAGATGAACGAGTACGACTCGGACAAGATGAGCGACGTGCTGCACGCGGCCGAAGGCTATGAGTTGACGCAGGACGTGGAGCAGGCCGACCTGATCCTGTTCAACACCTGTTCCGTGCGAGAGAAAGCCCAGGAAAAGGTTTTCTCTGACCTGGGACGGGTCAAGCACCTCAAGGCGCGTGGTGTAAAGATCGCCGTCGGCGGCTGCGTGGCCAGCCAGGAGGGCGCGGCCATCATTGCGCGCGCGCCCTACGTGGACGTGGTCTTTGGCCCGCAGACCCTGCACCGCCTGCCGCAGCTGCTGGCCGCACGCGAATCGCTGGGGCGGCCCCAGGTGGACATCAGCTTCCCGGAAATCGAAAAGTTCGACCACCTGCCGCCGGCGCGCGTCGAGGGCGCCTCGGCCTTCGTGAGCATCATGGAAGGCTGCTCCAAATACTGCAGCTACTGCGTTGTGCCCTATACGCGAGGCGAAGAGGTGTCACGCCCGTTCGAAGACGTGCTGGCCGAGGTCGCCGCCTTGGCCGACCAGGGCGTGCGCGAAGTCACCCTGCTCGGGCAAAACGTCAACGCCTACCGGGGCCGCATGGGCGACACGGCGGAAATCGCCGACCTGGCCACCCTGATCGAATACGTGGCAGAGATCCCGGGCATAGAGCGCATCCGCTACACCACCAGCCACCCCAACGAATTCACCCCGGCACTGATCGAGGTTTACGGCAAGGTGCCCAAGTTGGTGAGCCACCTGCACCTGCCGGTGCAACACGGCAGCGACCGCATTCTGTCGGCCATGAAGCGCGGCTACACGGCGCTGGAATACAAGAGCACGGTGCGCAAGCTGCGCGCCATGCGACCCGACCTGGCGCTGAGCAGCGACTTCATCGTGGGCTTTCCCGGCGAGACGCAGGCCGATTTCGACAAATTGATGCAACTCGTGCACGACGTAGGCTACGACAGCTCGTTCAGCTTCATCTTCAGCCCGCGTCCCGGCACGCCGGCCGCAGCACTGCACGACGAGACACCGCACGAGGTCAAACTGGCGCGACTGCAGTTGCTGCAGGCCACGCTGGACGCCAGCGTCTCAGCCATCAGCGCGAGTCGCCTGGGTACCGTGCAGCGCGTGCTGGTGGAAGGCGCGGCGCGCAAGACACCCAACGCCCTGTTCGGCCGCACCGACTGCAACCGCGCCGTGGTGCTGCAAGGCCCGGACCGACTGATCGGTCAGATGGTCGACGTGCTGATCACCGACGCGCCGCAGCGGTCGTTGCGTGGTGAGGTGGTGGTCCGGGACGAATTGCCTGCATAAAGGCGCTCAACTTGAAGTGGGCGCGATGCTGGAGAACGCGGTCGCGTGAGCCAAATCGGTCGTCCCGACGCCATGGACCGTGACACATTGACCCCACAGTGCGGACATCACGGTTTGGACCGAGCACAAGGACGAGCTTGAGAAAAATCGGGTCGTCGCGAACTCGCGCCGGGACCGTGACACGGGCCCGGATCCGAGGCGACGCGCCAGTTCCTTCGCCACCGCGACGGCCGGATCAATGATCCGTACTTTGGGGCCAGCGATCTCACGAATCAGCTGCATCAAAAATGGATAGTGGGTACAGCCCAGCACCAGCGTATCCGCGCCGGCGGCGAGCAGGGGCGACAGGTAGCTGACCAAAAGCGAGCGCGTCGCCGCGCTCGTCAAATCAGCGCGTTCCACTCGCTCCACCAAACCAGGGCAGGGCTGGAGCAGGAATGTCACGCCTTGGCCATGGGTTTCGCACAGTCGGGCCACGCTGGAACTGGAAAGCGTGCGACTGGTTGCAAGCACGCCAATCACGCCGGACTTTGTTCCTTGCGCAGCAGGCTTGATGGCGGGTTCCACTGCGACCACCGGAACGGTGCAGCATGCGCGTAGCTCGTCCACGGCCACCACGGTCGCGGTGTTGCACGCGACAACGATGGCCTTGGCACCCTGCGCCAACAGGAACCGGGTTATTAGCAGTGCGCGCTGACGAATGAATTCGGCGTCCCTGTCGCCGTAGGGCGCATGGCCCGAGTCGGCCACAAATATCAGGTTCTCGCCCGGGAGTTCGCGGCGAATCTCACGCAGAATCGAGAGGCCGCCGACACCGGAATCGAATACGCCAATGGGCGCATTCTCATGCGTCGTTTTCATGCTCGAATCGGCGCTACCCAAGAGTGTTCATTGAACCGTTGTGACTCGCAGACTGCGGCGTGACCGCCGGGAAATTTCAAAAAATGATCCCGGGCTTGCTGCCATTTTCCGCCAGTGCGGCCGGTTTCAGCGTGGCATGCCGGGCATGCCGCCGCCCATACCCTTCATGCCGCCCAGGCGCTTCATCATCTTCATCATGCCGGAGCCCTTCATCTTCTTCATCATGTCCTGCATCTGCTCGAACTCCTTGAGCATGCGGTTCACTTCCTGCACGTGCACGCCGGCGCCGGCGGCGATGCGGCGCTTGCGCGTGGCCTTGATGAGTTCGGGCTTGCGCCGCTCCAGCGGCGTCATGCTGTGGATGATTCCCTGCTTGCGCTGTATGTCCTTCTCGGCGCGGGCCATGTCGACCTGACCGGCCTTGGCTGCCATGGCGGCAGGCAACTTGTCCATCAGGCTGCTCAAGCCGCCCATGCTCTTCATCTGCTGAATCTGGCCCAGAAAGTCATTCAGATCGAAGGCGGCGCCGCTCTTCACCTTGGCGGCAAGTCGTTGCGCCGCCTGCACGTCCACGCCGGCCGTGACCTGTTCGACCAGCGCCAGGATGTCGCCCATGCCCAGAATGCGCCCGGCGTGGCGTTCGGCGTCGAACACTTCCAGGCCGTCGATCTTTTCCGAAGTGCCGGCAAACTTGATCGGCGCCCCGGTGATCTGGCGCACCGACAGCGCCGCGCCGCCACGGGAATCGCCGTCGAGCTTGGTCAGGATGATGCCGGTCAGCGGCAGCGCGTCCTTGAAGGCCTTGGCCGTGTTGATCGCGTCCTGGCCTTGCATGGCGTCCACGACAAACAGCGTCTCCACCGGATTGAGCACGGCGTGCAGCGACTTGATTTCCTGCATCAGCGCTTCGTCGATCGCCAGGCGCCCGGCCGTATCCACCAGCAGCACGTCAAAGAAGTGCTTGCGTGCGTAGTCCAGCGCCGCGCGCGCGATGTCCAGCGGTTTTTGATCAGGGCTGCTCGGGAACCATTCGGCTCCGGCCTGGGCTGTGACCACCTTGAGCTGTTCAATGGCCGCCGGGCGGTACACGTCGCCCGACACGGTGAGCACTTTTTTCTTGCGCTTCTCGATCAGGTGCTTGGCTAATTTTGCGGTGGTGGTGGTCTTGCCCGCGCCCTGCAGGCCCGCCATCAGGATCACCGCCGGCGGTTGCGCCGCCAGGTTGATGTCGCTCACGCCCTCGCCCATGGTGGCGGCGAGCTCGCGGTTCACGATGCCCACCAGCGCCTGTCCGGGGGACAGCGAACCCAGCACTTCCTGGCCCAGGGCCTTGTCCTTGACGCGGGCGATGAAATCGCGCACCACAGGCAGGGCCACGTCGGCCTCGAGCAGCGCCATGCGCACCTCGCGCAGCATGTCGGTCACGTTGGACTCGGTGATGCGCGCCTGGCCGCTGATTTGTTTGACGAGGCGGGAAAGTTTGTCGGTCAGAGCGGAAGCCATGGAGTTGTGTTCCGCGACGGGAACCCTCGTTGAGTGCCAAGGAATGCTGGCAAGGTGCAAAGCGCAAAGCGCTAAACTGTACCCATGATTTTAGCCAGTGCCACCCAACTGACCTTCCTCCTGTCCGCGATTGCGGCGCTGGCCTACGCCGTGCCCGCCGCGGCAGGCAATCGTTTGAGCCCCACGGCAGCGCATCTGGCCCTGGTGGCCGCGTGGTTGCTGCACGGCGTCGTGCTGGCCATGGGCGTGCTCGGTGACCCGCCGCGCTTCGGCTTTGCGCCGGCCCTGTCCATCACCGCCTGGCTGGTGCTCACGGTGTATGCGATCGAGAGTCAACGCTTTCCCCAACTGCGGGCCCGCTGGGCGCTCGCGGGTCTGGGCGCGGCTGCGGTACTGTTGGCGCTGACTTTTCCCGGCAACCCGCTGCACGTTGCGGCCTCGCCCTGGCTGCCCCTGCATTGGGCGCTGGGGCTGTCGTCTTACGGCCTGTTTGCAGCAGCCGTGGTGCATGCCTGGCTCATGACCCGGGCGGAGAGGCACATCCGCCTGGCGGAAGATCCGAACGCCGGCATTCCCCTGCTCACACTGGAACGGCTGACATTTCGCTTCGTGCTGGGCGGCTTCATCCTGCTCACCGCCACCTTGTTGGCGGGCTGGTTCTTCGGTGAGCGACTGTACGGTGGTGTCGGCTGGAAGTGGGACCACAAGACCATCTTTTCACTGTTGGCCTGGCTGACCTTTGCCACTTTGTTGGTGGGCCGACAACGCTTTGGCTGGCGCGGGCGCAAGGCCGTGCGCGTGCTCTACGCTGGCGCTGGCCTGTTGCTGTTGGGCTATGTAGGCTCGCGCTTTGTCATGGAGGTGGTGCTGGGACGGGTCTCATGAAGTTGCTGCTGATACTGGCAGCGCTGGCGTTGGGGCTTTGGCTGTGGCGCTCCGGGCGTGGCGCTGCCAGCCCCCACAGCCAGGTCAAACCAACCGCCAAGCCCACTTCGGCACCGAAGACCCAGGAGATGATTCCCTGTGCCCTGTGCCAGATGCACGTGCCCCAGGCAGAAGCCATTGCCGGAAGGCAGGGCAGCTACTGCTGCGAGCAGCACCGTCGGCAGGCAGAATCCTGACATGACATCAGCCGAGTCCGTGCTGCCAACCGGGCCACTGGGCTTGCGCACCGGCGCACCGGCGCTGGAAGACCTGGCCTTCGAGCGACTCTGGCAGGCTTTCATGACGGCGCGCGTGACCATTGCGCTGGCCCTGCTCGCCGTCCATGCTGTGATGTTTGTACTGGCGCGCACCAGCGCATCGGGTTGGGTCATAGCCCTGTGCAGCGTCTACCTGGCCATGACACTGGTGGCGCGTCTGACGCATTACCCGCTTCAGCGCAGCCGTGCCACCAGTCCGGTATGGCTGTCCACCACGGTGCTGGACGTGCTGATGTTCTCTGCGCTGGAACTGCTGCAGGCCGGCAGCGTCAACTACACGCCGCTGTTTGCCCTGCCGGTGCTGCTGTCTTCCGTGCTGGGCTCGCTGCGTCTGGCCGTGGGAACCGCCGCCAGCGTCACCTTGCTGCTGTTGGCCCAGACCTGGTGGCTTGGCGTGGACAGCAGGTCGGACATGGCCGCACCGTTTCTGCAGGCCGGGCTGACGGGTGCTGCCTGCTTCATCCTGGCAACACTGGTGAACCAGTTGGCCGTGCGCCTGGCGCGAGAACAGCAACTGGCCCGGCGCAGCGAGTTGGCGGTGAGCCTGCAGCGCCAGGTGAACGAACTGGTGATGGAAACGCTGGGAGACGGCGTGCTGGTGGTGGACGCTGCCGGTCTGGTGCGGGTGGCGAACCCGGCAGCACGGCGCCTGCTGGGCCCGGGCGAGGCAGCTCCCATGCCGCCCTTCGACTTGGGCGGGCACAGCGGCTGGTCCGGCTTACGCGAACTCGCCCAGAGCACCTTTCAGAACGACGCCGACCAGCGCCTGGACCTGAACATCCACCATGTGAATGAGACCGCACGGCGCTTGCAGGTGCGCACCCGTCTGACTGCCGCACCGGCCAATGCCAGTGAGAACCTGTGCGTCATGTTCTTGCAGGACCTTCGCGAAATGGAAGCCCGTTTGCGCACCGAGAAGCTGGCCGCACTGGGCCGCATGTCGACGGCCGTGGCCCATGAAATCCGCAATCCGCTGGCCGCCATTTCGCAAGCCAATGAACTGCTGGAAGAAGACCTGGTTGAGCCGGCGCACAAGCGCCTTTCGTTGATGGTTCGGGAAAATGCCCTGCGCCTGGGGAAGATCGTCGACGAAGTGCTCGACATCGCGCGCGTCAAGCACGAGTCCGGCGCCAACCCGTCGCCGCGTCTGCCACTGGACCAGTCCATTCGGGCCATGTGCGCCGACTGGTGCCAGCAAGCCCCGGCCTCGCACGCCGTGGATTTGGCGCTGCACGCCGAAGGGTGCAGCGTCAGCTTCGACCCCGACCACTTGCGCCGCGTGCTCATCAACCTGCTCGACAACGCGCTGCGCCATGCGGGAAGAAAAGCCGACGGGATTCGTATCGAAACCCGCATTTCCCCCTCCGGTCGCGGCATTCTCAAGGTCTGGAGTGCCGGCGCACCGCTGGAAAAAACCGTGCAGCAACATCTGTTTGAACCCTTCTTCTCTTCTCAGAGCCGTTCCAGCGGCCTGGGCCTGTACATTTGCCGCGAACTGTGCGAGCGCCACCAAGCGGTGATTTCCTACCGGCGCGGGCTGCGCGAAGCGCTCGACAGCGCCAGCGCCGAGGGCAACGAGTTCAGCGTCGCGTTCCGCTCCGAACGCGGCGCTGCGGCCCCGGCCGTCAGCTTGTCCGCGGGCACGCACTGACATTCCATGCCAGCGTCCAACCATTCCCCGCCAGCGATCAGGGTGCTCGTCGTGGACGATGAGCCGGACCTGCGCACCGTGTACGAACTCACGCTGCTGCGCGAAGGCTACCGCGTGGAAACCGCGGAAAACCTGGCGCAGGCCTGGGGCCATCTGGAGCGCGAACACTTTGACCTGCTGATAACGGATATGCGCCTGCCCGACGGATTGGGTCTGGAACTGCTGCAGGGCTTGGCGCAGCGCCGGCGCCCCGAGCGCGCGATCGTGATCACCGCCTACGGGTCGGCGGAAAACGCCGTCGAGTCGCTCAAGGCTGGCGCTTTCGACTACCTGACCAAGCCCGTCGACCTGAAGCAGTTTCGAACCGTGGTGGCGTCGGCCATTCGCGGGGTCGCAGCGCCGGGCACACGATTCCCGTCCGGGCAGGAGGGACGCGCAGCAACCCGTGCCGACAGCGGTGCCTCGGCGCTGGAGAAGATGGTGGGCAGTTCTGAAGTCATGCGAGCCGTCAAGGAGCGCATCGTCAAGGTCGCACGCAGCATGGCGCCGGTGCTGGTGCGCGGCGAGTCGGGTACCGGCAAGGAACTGGTGGCGCGCGCCATCCACGACTGCAGCCACCGCGCGGCCCAGGCCTTTGTTGCAGTGAATTGCAGCGCCATCCCCGAGAGCCTGCTGGAGGCGGAATTTTTCGGCGCCAAGAAGGGCTCTTACACCGGCGCCACCCAGGACCGTCCCGGCTACTTCCAGGCCGCCAGCGGTGGCACACTGTTCCTGGACGAAATCGGCGACTTGCCGCTGGCCATGCAGTCCAAGCTGCTGCGCGCCATCCAGGAGCGCAGCGTGCGCCCCTTGGGTTCGACTCAGGAAGATCTGGTGGACGTGCGCATCGTCAGCGCCACGCACAAGGACCTGGCTGCCGAGGTGCAGGCGCAGCAGTTTCGTCAGGATCTGTTCTACCGCCTGAACGTCATCGAAATCCTGATCCCCCCGCTGCGCGAGCGGCGCGAGGATTTGCCGGCCCTGTGCGCGGCGCTGCTGGAACGCATCGCGCACGAGTCGGGCATGCCGGTGCCGGTGCTGTCGCCCGACGTGGTCGAACAACTGTGCCTGTTGCGCCTGAGCGGCAACGTGCGGGAACTGGAAAACCTGCTGCACCGTGCCGTGGCGCTGAGCGACGGCAGTGCCCTGCACGTGGATTTCGCCCCCACCCAGGCAACCACCCTGGATGAGATGCTCGGCGTCGCCGTCGCAGGCGAGCCCACGGTGCAGCCGAAGCCAATACCCGAGGACCTGCAGCGCTACCTGGATCAACTGGAGCGCGAAGTGCTGCTGCGCGCCTTGCAGGAGCACCGCTTCAACCGCACGGCCGCGGCCGCCAGCATGGGCTTGAATTTGCGCCAGATGCGCTACCGCATGGCTCGTCTCAACATCCAGGCGCCCCGGGACGACGATGGCCGCGACGACAGCGCCTGAAGTCCAGCAGGCAACTGCACTGTGGTGCGGTGGCTGGTACCGCTTCGCCCGGCACCTGCCCTCCCCCAACTTCGGACCACGTCCGCCGGGCACCACGATCGACCTGATCGTGCTGCATTCCATCAGCCTGCCACCGGGCGAATACGGTGGCGAAGAGGTGCTGAGCCTGTTCACCAATACGCTCGACTGGGAGGCGCACCCCTACTTTCAGCAGATCCGGGGTCTGCAGGTATCGGCGCATTTCTTCATCCGACGCGACGGTCAGCTGTGGCAATTCGTCGACGGCGACGCGCGCGCGTGGCATGCCGGCACCTCGAGCTACCGGGGACGCGACAACTGCAACGACGACTCCATCGGGATTGAACTCGAAGGGCTCGATGGCGAAGCCTTCGAAAGCGCGCAATACGAAACCCTGATGTCCCTGTGCACGGCGCTGGCGCAGCGCTATCCGATACGCCACATTGCGGGTCACGAACACATCGCGCCGGGGCGCAAACCGGACCCGGGTGCCGGCTTTGCCTGGCAGCAACTGCAGGATGCGCTGGCCTGGGAGGCTCGGTGTTTTCCCGAGGGTGTGCCGATGCCACCCCGTTCGCGCTAGCGAAGGCTACGGCCCATATGGGCCGCTGGTCCTGGCTTCGGCCCCAGCAAACACAAGGCCTGGCGCACCAAATGCGGCTGCAAGCCCCATATTTCCTCACTTTTCTTGACCCGATCTTGATCTCGTCAGGCCGCGCCCGTGGTTGCGCTGAAGAGCCACCGCTGCAGCCCATTGCGGACGCAGCAGAGACTGCACAGAAAAAAAACACAATGTCGAAAAAACACTACCGGTAGTGTCTTGAATTCACCCAAGACACTAGATATAGTGTGTGCTTCGCGATGCACGTACACTCCACGGCACGCAAAACCAGCGCCCCGGCTCTGCGCTGTCCGATGTTCCACCGTTCCCAAAATTTGAATAATTGCCATGCAAACTGAATTGAATTCCCCGAGCCCGACCGCGGCGTCCCACTCCCTGCCTGAAGCCCCCAGTGCCTCCGCCAGCATGCTGGCGCACTACCAGATCATCCGGCGCAATGGCGCGGTGGTGGCGTTTGAGCCGAACAAGATTGCCGTCGCCATGATGAAGGCCTTTTTGGCCGTGCACGGCACGCAGGGCGCGGCCTCTGCCAGCATCCGCGAAACCGTGGACGCGCTCACGCAAACGGTGATCCGGGCCATCCTGCGTTCGCGCCCGAGCGGTGGCAGCTTTCACATCGAGGACGTGCAGGACCAGGTTGAGCTGGGCCTGATGCGCAGCGGCCACCATGAGATTGCGCGCGCTTACGTGCTGTACCGCGAGCAACGCACGCAGGAGCGCGCGCGCCAGGTGACGCAGGCCACACCCAAGGCGCCCACCCTGCACGCCGTGGTCAAGGGCCAGCGCGTGGTGCTGGACCTGGACCGGCTGCATGCCCTGATCGAATCGGCCTGCACCGGCTTGGGCGCCGACGTCAAGGCGGCACCGATTCTGGCCGAGACCCTGCGCAACCTGTACGACGGTGTGCCCATGGACGAGGTCTACAAGGCGGCCATCCTGGCCGCGCGCACGCTGATCGAAAAAGATCCCGATTACTCCTATGCGACGGCACGGCTGCTGCTCAACACCATCGCGCGCGAGGTCTTCGACGCCGAGGTCAGCCCGGCCGAGATGGACGAGCGCTACGCCGAATATTTTCCCCAGTTCATCAAGAAGGGCATTGCAGCCGAATTGCTGGACGAAAAACTGGCGCAGTACGACCTGAAACGACTGGGCTTGGCGCTCAAGGCCGAGCGCGACCTGAAGTTCGACTACCTGGGCCTGCAGACGCTGTACGACCGCTACTTCCTTCACGTGCGCAAGACGCGCATCGAGTTGCCGCAAGCCTTTTTCATGCGCGTTGCCATGGGCCTGGCGCTGAACGAAATCGACCGTGAAACGCGCGCCATCGAGTTCTACGAAGTGCTGTCTTCGTTCGACTTCATGTCGAGCACGCCCACGCTGTTCAACGCCGGCACGCGCCGGCCCCAGCTGTCGTCCTGCTATCTCACGACGGTGCCCGACGACTTGGACGGCATCTACGAATCCATCAAGGAAAACGCCCTGCTCTCCAAGTTTGCCGGCGGCCTGGGCAATGACTGGACGCGGGTGCGCGCCATGGGCTCGCACATCAAGGGAACGAATGGCGAATCGCAGGGCGTCGTGCCCTTCCTCAAGGTGGTGAACGACACCGCCGTGGCCGTGAACCAGGGTGGCAAGCGCAAGGGCGCGGTCTGCACCTACCTGGAGACCTGGCACCTGGACATCGAGGAGTTTCTGGAACTGCGCAAGAACACCGGTGACGACCGCCGGCGCACGCACGACATGAACACCGCCAACTGGATTCCCGACCTGTTCATGCGCCGCGTCATGGAAAAGGGTTCGTGGACGCTGTTCTCGCCATCGAACACGCCCGACCTGCACGACCTGTACGGCACCGCCTTCGAGACCGCCTACGTGGCCTACGAGGCCAAGGCCGCGAGCGGCGAGATCAGCCCCACGAAGACCCTGCCCGCGGCCGACCTGTGGCGCAAGATGCTGACCATGCTGTTCGAGACCGGCCACCCCTGGATCACCTTCAAGGACGCCTGCAACCTGCGCTCGCCGCAGCAGCATGTGGGCGTGGTGCACTCGTCCAACCTGTGCACCGAGATCACGCTCAACACCAGCGACACCGAGACCGCGGTGTGCAATCTGGGGTCCATCAACCTGCTGCAGCATCTGCTGAATGGCGAGGTCGACCACACCAAACTGCGCCGCACCATCACCACGGCCATGCGGATGCTGGACAACGTGATCGACATCAACTACTACGCCGTGAAGAAAGCGCGCGACTCGAACCTGCGCCATCGCCCCGTGGGCCTGGGCCTGATGGGCTTCCAGGACAGCCTGTACGAACTGCGCACACCCTATGCCAGTGACGCCGCCGTGGCCTTCGCCGACCGCTCCATGGAAGCCATCTGCTATTACGCCTACTGGGCCTCCTCCGAACTGGCCCGGGAGCGCGGCAAGTACGCGAGCTACACGGGCTCTTCCTGGGACAAGGGCATCCTGCCGCTGGACACGCTGGACGTGCTGGCGCGCGAGCGCGGTGGCTACGTCGAAGTGGATCGCTCCAGCACGCTGGACTGGGACGCCCTGCGGCAAAAAATTGCCCGCGACGGCATGCGCAACTCCAACTGCGTGGCCATCGCGCCCACCGCCACGATCTCCAACATCATCGGCGTGGACGCGTCCATCGAGCCCTGCTTTGGCAACCTGTCGGTGAAGTCCAATCTGTCGGGCGAATTCACCATCATCAACCACTACCTGGTGCGCGACCTCAAGCGTCTGGGACTGTGGGACGACGTGATGGTGATGGACCTGAAGCACTTCGATGGATCGCTGCGTCCGATCGACCGCGTGCCAGCAGAGATCAAGGCGCTGTACGCCACCGCTTTTGAAGTCGAACCGACCTGGCTGGTGGAAGCCGGAGCGCGGCGCCAGAAGTGGATCGACCAGGCGCAGTCGCTCAACATCTACATGCCAGGCGCCTCGGGCAAGAAGCTCGACGACACCTACAAGCTGGCCTGGCTGCGCGGCCTGAAAACCACTTACTACCTGCGCACCATCAGCGCCACGCACGCGGAAAAATCCACCATCACATCAGGTCGCATGAACGCGGTCTCTTCGAGCAGCGAAAGTGCCGGTGGCATGAGCGCCATGGACAAGGCTGCGGCCACCGCACAAACCATGATGGCGCAGCCGGCCACTGACATCAAATTTTGCGCGATCGACGATCCCGGTTGCGAAGCCTGCCAGTAAATTATTCGAACCGTTTTATCGCCGCAAGCGATGCCACGGAACAACAACTCAAGGCAGCGACGTGAATGAACACTTTTCATTTCGCGACGCTGCTTTCATAATGCGAGCATTGGAAAATTTATGTTGAACTGGGACGAAGAAATCACAAGCTCACCGCAAGCCTTGAACCACAGCGCTCTGTCCGCACAGCGCGAGGTGGACGCCTCTTCACCTTCCATCACCGCGCAGCCTCAGGCCGCCACCCGCACACTCGACGACGGTGCCGTCGTTCCGCTCACGTCGACCCTCATCCCCGCTGCAGCGGCGTCGCCCAGCACACCCGAGCAGCGACGCGTGCGGGCCGCCGACAAGCGCATCATCAACGGCAAGACCGACGTGAATCAGTTGGTGCCGTTCAAGTACAAGTGGGCCTGGGAGAAATACCTGGCCTCGTGCGCGAATCACTGGATGCCGCAAGAGGTCAACATGAACCGCGACATCGCCCTGTGGAAAGACCCCAACGGTCTGACCGAGGACGAGCGTCGCATCATCAAGCGTAACCTCGGTTTTTTCGTCACCGCCGACTCGCTCGCCGCGAACAACATCGTGTTGGGCAGCTACCGCCATATCACCGCGCCCGAGTGCCGCCAGTTCCTGCTGCGCCAGGCCTTCGAGGAAGCGATTCACACCCACGCCTACCAGTACATCGTGGAGTCGCTTGGCCTGGACGAAGGCGAAATTTTCAACGCCTACAACGAAGTCGAATCGATCCGCAACAAGGACCAGTTCCTGATCCCGTTCATCGAGACTTTGACGAATCCGCACTTCACCACCGGAACCCAGGAGAACGACCAGAAGTTGCTCAAGTCGCTGATCGTCTTTGCCTGCCTCATGGAAGGCCTGTTCTTCTATGTCGGTTTCACCCAGATCCTGGCGCTGGGTCGGCAGAACAAGATGACGGGCGCAGCCGAGCAGTACCAGTACATCCTGCGTGACGAGTCCATGCACTGCAACTTCGGCATCGACCTGATCAACCAGATCAAGCTGGAAAATCCGCTGCTGTGGACGGCGGACTTCAAGGCCGAGATCAAGGCGCTGTTCATGGAAGCGGTGGAACTCGAATACAAGTACGCCGAAGACACCATGCCGCGCGGTGTGCTGGGCATGAACGCCTCCATGTTCAAGGGTTATCTGCGCTACATCGCGAACCGCCGTGCCACGCAGATCGGGCTGGAGACGCTGTATCCGAACGAGGAAAACCCGTTTCCCTGGATGAGCGAGATGATTGACCTGAAGAAAGAACGCAATTTCTTCGAAACCCGCGTCATCGAGTACCAGTCGGGTGGCGCCCTCTCCTGGGATTGACCCATTCAGATCATGCATTCTTTCATCCCACAAACCACCACACGACTCGCAGAAGTTGGTGGCGGTTTGTGTCACCGTGTACATGGTGCTGGGCATTGGCCCAACACCATGCATCGCTTCACGACACAACGACGTGAAGTGCTCTTTGTAACTTGATCAAGGAGAAAATAATGGCAACTGCGAAAAAACCGGCCGCTAAAAAAGCTGCGCCAATGAAGAAATCTACTGCTCCTGCGAAGAAGGCTGCTGCTCCTGCGAAGAAGGCTGCCGCTCCTGCGAAGAAGGCTGCTGCTCCTGCGAAGAAGGCTGCTGCTCCTGCGAAGAAGGCCGCTGCTCCTGCGAAGAAGGCTGCTGCTCCTGCGAAGAAGGCTGCTGCTCCTGCGAAGAAGGCTGCTGCTCCTGCGAAGAAGGCTGCTGCTCCTGCGAAGAAGGCTGCTGCTCCTGCGAAGAAGGCTG
>CAIKVZ010000080.1 GCA_903830985.1 uncultured beta proteobacterium | reverse complement strand
GTTGCGAAAGGCCTGCAGCACGCGCGGCTGCAGCTTGTCCTGACAGTAGGCCTGCGCCGCCTCGCGCACCATGCGCTCCTCGTCGCTCAGTTGTTGTTCCAGCAGGAACGGGTCCTGCCATTGAAATGCTGCGTGCGCCATAAAAAACTTTCTTGTGAGGACGGTATGTTAGTGCCAAGCAGGCGAAAGGGCCAAGAAAAAGAATTTTTTTATTTTTGCTTATTTTTGTTGGACATCTCTCCTTTAATTAACTGATATTTTAAGATAGTAGTAGTAGTAGAGAGCTGACCAGTCTGTGTGTAAAGTTAATAAAACGTATTAAATCAACAACTTACAATTTTTGTCTGGCTGTGTTTTAGAGTGCTTTTTAACTGCTTCTGAAAAATGAACAACTTTTAAAAATGTTCTTAGTCTGTGGATAACAAGGCAGTTGTTGATTATTTATCAACAGCTTTGTTAAGTGACTTTGAAATTTTTTTCAAGCATGATGTGTCAACCCTGTAGATATTCTTTTTGAGGTAAAAATGGTTTTTCTGATTTTTGGTTTGTTCATTTTTCTGGGTGTTCACTCGGTGCGCATGCTGGCCCCCGACTGGCGTGCCCGTACCGTGCAAAGCCGCGGCGCAGGTGCCTGGAAAGGTTTTTATTCGCTCGTTTCGCTGCTGGGTTTTGTGCTGCTGTGCTGGGGCTACGGGCAGGCCCGGCAGCAGCCGGTCGTTTTGTGGATTCCGTTTGCAGGTTCACGGCATCTGGCAGCCTTGCTGATGTTGGGCAGTTGGTTGTTGCTGGTGGCAGCCTATGTGCCGGGCAACAGCATCAAGTCAAAGCTGCATCACCCGATGTTGCTGGGCGTGAAACTGTGGGCAACGGCCCACCTGCTGGCGAACGGCAATCTGGCGGATCTGCTGCTGTTTGGCTCGTTCCTGCTGTGGGCAGTGACCTGTTTCATCTCGGTGAGACGTCGAGATCGAGCAGCCGCCACCGCATACCCTTCAGGCAGTCTGGGTGCAACGCTGCTGACGGTTGTGTTGGGTTTGCTGGCCTGGGCCGGCTTTGCCATGTTCCTGCACAGGGCACTGATCGGTGTGCCGGTTTTTGGCTGAAAACGCGGGCAGGGTGAGGCCGCAGCCGGTCTTGTCAGTGGTTTCCCGAAAGCGTTGCTGCAATGGCGCGCTTGAAAGGCAACAGGGCGTTCCCCACGCGCAAGGCGGCTTCGCGCAACAAACGCGCTGCTGGGCTGTCGTTGGTGTACAGCGTTGAAACCAGTTGGGTTGCCAGGTACAGCGGCCTTGTCGCCCAGCGATGCGTTCTTTCATAGGATTCCAGCAACCTGGCTGATGCGATGTCCTTGCCAGCAGCCCGTGCCGCATGGACGGCGCGAGCCAGGGTGTCGACACCGCGCAGACCAAAATTGAAACCGTGTGCCGTGACAGGGTGCATTCCCACTGCGGCGTCCCCCACTGCGGCAAAGCGTTGGGCCACAAAGCGGTGCGGATAAACACCGACCAGAGGGTAGCTGTGGCGCGTACTGACCAGCGTCATGCGTCCCAGGCGCTGGTCAAAACGGTTTTGTATTTCCAGGTTGAAGGCGTCGACTGGCAGGGTCATCAGTGGTGTGATGCCGGTGCTCGGCAGTGTCAGGACCACGGACGAGCGAAATTCGTTGGTGACCGGATCGGGGTTCATGGGCAGGAGGGCCAGGGTCTGGCCATAGCCAAACCATTCCCATGCCGCGTGATGGTGCGGTTGTTCGTGCGTCATGCAGCAGACCAGCATGGTCTTTCCAAAATCATGCATGTCGGCGCCAATGCCCATGGCGCGACGTGTTTCGGAAAAACGGCTGTCGGCTGCTACCAGCAACTGGCTTTGCAGGGTGCGCCCGCTGGCCAAGGTGACATAGGCCGCCTGGGCGTCGGTGCGCACCGAACTGACCTTTTCACGGCACAGTAGCGTGATGTCTTCTGACTTCTGTATGGAATCCTGCACGGCTTCAAAAGCCGCCTTGCGAATCAGGTGGTTGGATACGAGCCAGCCCAGTTCGGAGCCTTGACTCAATTCGTGGCCGATGGTCATGGCAAAAGGGTCAGGGCCGTTGAGCACCCTCGCGTCGCGCAGCGGTGACAAGGCACGGGCTTCTATGCGATTCCACAGACCCATGTCACGCATCAGGCGTGCGGAGAGTTGTGTCAGCGCAATTTCACGACCGTCGAACGGCGGATTGGCGAGTTCGGTTTCAGCCAACTGCTCGACCAGGGTGATGCGCAGTCCGCGACCGGAGAGGGCGCGCGCCAGGCACAGGCCGGCCGGGCCGGCGCCGCTGATGATGATGTCGGTATCGGTGGTGGCGAGGGTATTCACTTGTTCTCCATGACCCATTGGATGATGTATTTCGCGACGAAGCCGACCATGCCGAATGCCAAGCCCAAAAACAGCACGAAGGTGCCAAATTTACCGGCTTTGGACTCCCAGGCCAGATGGCCAATGATGAAGAGCATGAACAACATGAAACCGCCCACACCGAAGGTGAGGCCAAACTGGGCAATCTGCTCTTCGCTGTATCCAAACATCCGCAATCTCCATCGGGGAAGGGCATCCCCATGCTGCGATGTTAACGGCCAAAAAAAAACCGGTAGCACGCGTCGACAAGACCGCATGGTACCGGCAGGTGCTGCGGTGCCGCACAACTCCCGGCGATGCACACGCGGGGATTGTGGTTGCAGCCAGTTTTATTTTGCTGGTGGACTGACGTCCTTGGCCGCGCCGCCGCGGCCTTCACCCCGGCGCGCAGGGCGCAATGGTTCAGCGTCCATGGTCTTCTTCTGCTCGGGCGTGAGCGTCGCATAAAAGGTCTTCAGCGCCTCTGCATGTTTGTCCATTTCAGCCTGATGTTCGGCGCGCAAGGCGCGCATCTTGTCGATGCGCTCCGGTGTGGTGAGCTTTTGCATCTCTGCCCGGTCGGGACGTTTGGGCAGATTGGCAGGGGGCCTGATGGAAGACGTGAAGGCGGTCCATGCACCCTCCTGCTCAGCGCTGATCTTGAGTTTGGCCTTGAGGGTGCTCAGACGCCTCGTCATCATTTCCTGCATTTTGGCTGGGTCACGCGGGTGCATACCAGGGGGCATTCCTTCATGCGGACCGGCCATGGGTCCTCCCATGCCGCCCATTCCCATACCTTGGGCAAAGCCGGACACGCCGGCCGCGGCCAGCAGCGCAGCCAGCAAAACACGTTTGTAGATTGATTTCATGACTTCTTCCTTCACTTGGCGCCTGACGCTACACGTTTGGCTTCAGGTTATGGCCAAGTTTGCGCCGCTCTTGTAACTGCAAGCGCTGTTTTGGAGAAGTCTTTGTAAAGTTGTGCAAAAAACAGGCAGGGCCCGGCTGCGATGACAATACATGCCCGTGGTCATTTGACCGAATTGAAAGATATCGCGTGTTCAAGAATTTGATGGTGTACCGGATCGGTTCCGGTTGGTCGGCCACGCTGACGCAAGTGGAGCAAAGCCTGGATGCTTCCCGTTTTGTTGAGTGCGGCGCAACCCAGGAAAAGGCCATTGGCTGGATCGAACCCCGGGGTGTGGCGCATGGCCCGCTGGTGGAGTCAGTCGGCGGTCAGTGGCTGCTCAAACTGATGATGGAGTTCAAGGCGGTTCCGGGTTCGGTACTCAAGCGCAAGCTGGACGAAAGGCTGGCGCAGATCGAACTGGCCGAGGGTCGCAAGCCGGGGAAAAGGGAAAAAACCGAGATCAAGGACGAGCTCAAACTGCAACTCCTGCCCATGGCCTTCACCAAGCAGGGTGCGGTTCAGGTATGGATCGACCCCGTGGCACTGCTGCTGGTGCTGGACGCGGGCAGCCAGGGCAAGGCCGACGAGGTGGTGAGCCTGCTGGTGGAATGTCTGCCAGGACTCACCGTGATGCCGATCAACACCAACATCTCGCCGGCCACGGCCATGGCCGAGTGGCTGACCAGCCAGGAGCCGCCCCAGGGCTTCAGCGTGGACCGCGAATGCGAACTCAAGGCGGCGGACGAGTCCCGCTCCGTGGTGCGCTATTCACGGCACCCGCTGGACACGGAGGAAGTGCGCCAGCACGTGGTGGGCGGCAAGTTGCCGACCAAACTGGCGCTGACCTGGGATAACCGGGTGTCCCTGGTGCTCACCGACACCTTGCAGATCAAGAAGCTGACTTTTCTGGAAGTGGTGTTCGAAGGTGCTGCTGCCGGCGGCAAGGACGACGGTTTTGACGCCGATGTAGCCATTGCCACGGGTGAATTGCAGCGCCTGATTCCCGACCTGCTGGAGGCCTTGGGAGGCGAGGTGGTAACTGTATGAAAGCCGCAGGGTAACCCGTGGACGTTCACTCGGCAGTCCGCCCGGGTGAAGTCACCACAGCGATCGGCTATCTCTGGCTTACTTCTTTGTTGAGCAGGTGTTGAATCCGAAGATGGCATAGGGCGGGCACCAGCCGATGGCGCCTGTCGCCAGCAGGATGACGCCCAGCCAGCCCCACCAACCCACTGTGCCAGTGGCGGCCAGGCCGATCAGGACCAGTCCGGCGATGATGCGAAGAATGCGGTCAATGCCGCCAACGTTGGATGTCATGGGAATGCTTTCTATGAGGGTGGTAACAGGCTGGGATTGAACCCCGCTTGGAACGCGCCGTCTGTGACAGATGTCACACAGGCCTTGGTCGCGTCATACCGCCTCGCCGCCAGCCTGTTGGCGCAGCGCGGGGCTGTCCAGAATGCGCACCTGCTCGCGCGCCAACTCGACCCAGCCCTCACGCTCGAAGCGGCGCAGCAGGCGCGTCACGATTTCGCGCACCGTGCCGAGTTCGTCGGCCAGCGCCTGGTGCGTCAGACTCAGCACCGTACCGCGCCCCAGCAGGGCGCGCGCCAGGCGTTGGTCCAGTTTGCGAAAGGCCACTGCGTCCACCAGGGCCGTGAGGTCGGCCATGCGCTCGGCGAACAGGCCCAGCACCTCATCGCGAAAAGCCGGCTCTTCCAGCCAGCGCGCGAAGATCGCCGGTGGGATCAGCAGCAGCGTGCTGGGCTTGGTGGCAACGCCCTGGGCCGACAGCGGCTGGCTGCGAAACAGGCAGGAAGAGGACACCAGGCACAGCTCTCCTGGCAGTACCCGGTACAACTCCAGCGTGCGCCCGTCGCCGGAACTGCGGGACACCTTGATTTCCCCTTCCAGCACCAGCGGAAAACCCTGGCAGGGCGAGGCCTCGTGGAACAGCACGGTGCCCGCAGGGACCTGAAACGGCGCCAGTGTCGGGCCGAGTTCGGCCAGGGACGGCTCTACCCGGGACAGCGCCGGGTAGAGCGCTGCGGGGTCTTGCATGGCGCCGCTCAAGCGACGGCGTAGCCTTCTTCGGCAATCGCCTTGGAGAGTTCTTCGTGCGCTTTGGCGGACTCGACCTGGACCAGGTTCTGCGTCCGGTCTATTTTGACCTCGGCCTGGGGGTCGACGCGTTGGATGGCCTTGGTGACGGCTTTTTCGCAGTGGCCGCAGGTCATACCCTGCACGGTGAAGGTCTGGTTCATGAAGGCTCCCCAATAATGTGTGGAAAAGCGCATTGTCTCAGGACGGCCGCAACGCCACATGCCGCCGCGCTGCGGCCTGAAGGTGTAGGCTTGCGGCATGGTGCGACTCGATCGCCGAGTCAGACTCCAAACGGAGTCACCAGGTTGCTGGCCTTAACAGCCCTTAAAGCATTTTCCCTCTGGGGAAAGCAGGAAAGCTCCCTCAAGGGAGCGAGAGTGTGAGCACAAATCGATGCAGCCTTTATGGCCGCTCGATTCGAACAGGTCCGGCCCACAAGGCTGGTCCGCCACATGGGCCGTCGCTTTTGCGGGGGTTTTACGGTGGCAAATGAACTGTTACAAATTTCCTGATTTGTAGCGGATCGGCTCAACGCGCGGTCAACCCGTGCGGCTCAGTCCTGACCAATCGGCGCCACTCAAGGTGCCTTGTTTCTACACCGAAACCGCTTCTGGAACGAAGCGACTCCGACCGTGCGTGCATTCCGAGTAATTGGGGTGTGCGAAGCCACGGTTAAACATCCTGCGCTGCACGCGCATACACCGCTTGCAAGAGCGGCCAACAGAGCGAACAAGACGCTCAGGGGATGCCGGGGTAAAGGGTACGGGAAACACATGTGAATGTTCGTCAGAACCGCCGTCACAAGCAAGTAGCTTACGCTTGTTTCCCGGGTCTCCCGGGGAGCTACGGCCAAAAGGCAAC
>CAIKVZ010000079.1 GCA_903830985.1 uncultured beta proteobacterium | reverse complement strand
CTGACGCAGCAACGTGACCGCGTAATGCTCTTCCGGAAAGCCGCTCAGTATCAGCACCGGCAAATCGGGCGCGCGCGCCTTGATGGCGGCCAGTGCGTCCACGCCGCTGTAATCGGGCATGGAAATGTCGAGCAGGATCACGTCGACCTCGCCCTTGCGTACGATGTCAATTGCGTCGCGTCCGTTGCCGGCTTCCGCCACGACGGCAAAGTCGATCTGGTCGGAAAAAAACTGGCGCAGACCGGCGCGCACCAGCGGGTGGTCGTCAACGATGGCAATTCGAATCATGGTGTGTGGCTGTGCTCCTTCAAGCATGATCCCACAGATTGCACAAAGGTCGGGCAATGAAATTCCTTTCGGTCCTCAGACACAACCCCATTGTCTTTCCCCTGGCCTGCCTGGCCGCGCTGGCGATGGTGCTGATCAGCGAATCGTCCTTCTGGCAGTCGGCGCAGGGGTTGACCGAATTGCGCGAAGCCGGTGCCACGCGCAACAGCCTGCAGGACTTGCAGCAGGGTCTGCTGGACGCGGAAACCGGACAGCGCGGTTATCTGCTCACCGAGCGAAAGGAGTACCTGCTGCCGTACACGCAGGCGCAGGGCCGCATTCAGGCGGCGCTGGCGCGGCTGCATGAGGCCTACCGCGATGAACCGGATTCCCTGGTGATGCTCAAGCAATTGCACGCCATGACCCAGGCCAAGCAGTCCGAATTGGCGCTGACCATCAGCCTGCACGACCGGGGCAAGGCAGCGTCCAGTCGCGACATGGTGCTCACCGATATCGGCAGGGAAAAGATGGAAGCGATTCGCATCCTGATAAGCCAGCTGCAAGAGCTGGAGAATGCCAACCTGATCCAGGGGCGTGACAGTCTGTACCGCACCTTGCTGCTGAGCCGCACCGGCATGGCCGTGCTCAGCCTGTTTTCCTTGCTGGCGCTGTTCATGTACCTGCGCCAGAGCCTGGCCCTGAGCCAGCAACGCCAGCAGTTGCAGGACGTCGTGCAGCGCGAACACGACCGGCTGGAGATCGAGGTGGCGCAGCGCACCGCAGAATTGAGCGAACTCACACGCCACCTGCTGAGCGCGCGAGAGGACGAACGGCACCGCCTGGCGCGCAATCTGCACGACGACCTGGGCGCCTTGCTCACCGCGGCCAAGCTCGACGCGGCGCGCATCCGTCCGCGTTTGGTCAAAGCCGCGCCGGAAGCGCTGGACCTGCTGGCGCATCTGGTCGGAACGCTCAACGCCAGCGTGGCCCTGGGCCGCTCCATCATTGAAGACTTGCGGCCTTCGGCCCTGAGCAATCTGGGTCTGGTCGCAGCGCTGGAGATACTGACGCGCGAGTTCGCCGAACAGACCGACATCGAGGTGCACTGCACGCTGCAGGCAGTGAAGCTGCCTGCCAGCACCGAACTGATGATCTTCCGTCTGGTGCAGGAAGCCACCACCAACATCGCTAAATACGCCCGAGCGCGACAGGTGTGGGTGACTCTGCAACAACAGGGCGAGCATTTGGAGGTCTCGGTGCGGGACGACGGCGTGGGCTTCGATCCGCACGCGCTGCTCAAGTCGGCTTACGGCCTCATGGGCATGCGCTTTCGTGTTAAGGCCGAAGGCGGAACCCTGACCCTGGTCTCCTCGCCCGGCGCAGGTACACTGATCCGGGCACAGTTGCCACTCAACGCAAGGCCGCAAGCGTCTACTGCGGATTGACGGTGCGGCCTTGTCGACACCATCCTACGCCGGCACGGCGCCTTGTCTGACCCGGATGCGCGCAGTGCACCGATCGCCCCTTTGCGCCTGTGCCACGACACTGGATGCATCGCAGCGAACCCGCTGGCGAAGCAGATCTCACTCCAAGGAAATACCATGTTCGGCAACAAGACCCCAGACCCAACCCCCAGCCTCGTGAACCAGGCCGCACAGTCGGCGGAACACGCCATTCAGGCCACACAGCGCGCCACCAACCAGGCCTTGGACAAGCTGGAGGACTCGGTGCAGGACCTGCGCCAACAGGCCGAGCCGCTGCTGCAGCGCGTCAGCGAACAGACCAGTGCCATGGCGCAGCGCGGCATGAACAGCGTGCGCGACACCGGGCAGCAGATTCGTGATCGGGCCCACCAGGCCACCGACAACACCGCCAACTACATCAAGGACGAGCCTTTCAAGTCGATCCTGATCGCCGCCGCCACGGGTGCTGCGCTGATGGCGCTGGTGAGCCTGGTGAGCCGCTCGCGCCAGCACTGAAAACCCGCGTAGACTGCCTGCAGGAGACTGTCCACCATGCTGCGTTCCCTGCTTCACCTGTTTGCCACCCAGCCGCAATTGCTCGCCGAGCATGCGCAGGGCTATGCCGAGCTGCTCGGCGCAGAAACCAGCCTGACGGTTGGCGCCTGGCGGCGCAGCGCCCTGTTGAATGCGGGAGCGCTGTTCGGCCTGTCCGTGGCAACGGTGCTGATCGGCGTGGCCCTGATGCTCTGGGCCGTCATGCCCGGTTTGTCCACGGCTGCGCTGTGGGTGCTGATCGGCGTGCCCTTGCCCCCCGCAGCGCTGGCGCTGTGGTGCTGGCGCGGCGCCCAGGCGCAGGCGCTGGGCCGTCCGTTTGATGCGGTGCGCGAGCAACTTCAGGCCGACTTGAAGATGTTGCGCGAAGAGGGGACCGCATGAACACGATTGAAACACCCATGAGTCCGACGCAGCGTCTGGCGCTGACGCGTGCGCGCCTGGCGCTGGCGCTGCGGGCCCCAGCCGCGCCGAGCGCGCCCGCCGGCGCCGGCGCAGCGGCCGCATCGCTGCTGGACAGCCTGCAGGCCATTCCCGGCGGCGCCATTGTGCTGGACATCTTGAAGACCTG
>CAIKVZ010000078.1 GCA_903830985.1 uncultured beta proteobacterium | reverse complement strand
GGGCTCGAGCTTCTTGCCCAGCACGCCGCCCTTGGCGTTGATCTCGTCGATCGCCATCAGCACGGTGTCTTTCAACACGGTTTCGGAAATGGCCATGGTGCCCGACAGGCTGTGCAGAATGCCGACCTTGATCGTGTCTGCCGCCAGCGCTTGCGTGGTGAAAGTCAATGCGCCTGTGGCCAGTGCTGCCGCGAAGGCGATGGCCTTGAGATGTCCTCGACGATTCATCGTGATGCTCCAAAAAAGGAAGTGGGTTGTGCTGCATGCGGTTCGGGTGAACCGCTGAATCGTTCTCTGCAAGCACCGTGCCAGAACTGTTGCCATGGCGTTGGCCCACTGCCGGCCCCGGATTGTTCGGCAACGCACCAAGGTGGTCGGAAGGAATTGCACCAAAAGAATGCCGAGGCGCGGTGACGCACCACGCCGTGGCGCGAATGCGCGATGGGCCATGGCTTTGCCCCCCGGAACGAGTCGGCACGCAAGTTGCACGACAATGAACCGCCCCGATCAACTCATGAACAAAGCTGCCCTTCATGGAACTGACTCCGCGTGTTCGGCCGACATAGGCGGGCGCACGAGCTAATGACCCCAACATTGAGTGAAACGAAATGGAATTAACCCCTCGTGTTCGGCCAGCATTTGTGGCCGCACGAGCTAATGAACCCAACATTGAGTGAAACGAAATGGAATTAACCCCTCGTGAAAAAGACAAGCTGCTGCTGTTCACGGCAGCGCTGCTGGCCGAGCGCCGTCAGGCGCGCGGCCTCAAGCTCAACTACCCGGAAGCCGTGGCGCTGATCAGCGCGGCTGTGATGGAAGGCGCGCGCGACGGCAAGACCGTGGCGCAGCTCATGAGCGAAGGGCGCACGATTCTGACCCGCGCCGACGTCATGGACGGCATCGCCGAGATGATTCCGGACATTCAGGTCGAAGCGACATTCCCCGATGGCACCAAGCTGGTGACGGTGCACCAACCGATAGTCTGATGCGCAGGTTGATGAGCCGTCATTGCGAGCCGCGTGCCTTTAGCCGCGAGGCCCTTGGGCCGTGGCGGGACGTGGCAATCCATTTTTCGCGTCGGCAAGCCTCCTCGCAATGACGGGTTTGACGGCATGGATTGCCACGGCCTTCGGCCTCGCAATGACGGGATCTGGTTCCAGGTCCGTGTGCGAGTCCGCACCGGCCTGCGGCCTCGCAATGACAAGTATTCAATTGATGAGTGAGGCGTAAGAACATGATCCCTGGCGAACTATTTACCGACGGCCCCGACCACCTGCTCAATCCCGGTCGGCGCACGCACACCCTGCTGGTGCAAAACAGCGGCGACCGTCCGATACAGGTCGGCTCGCACTACCACTTTGCCGAAACCAATGGTGCGCTGCGCTTTGACCGCGCAGCGGCACAGGGCATGCGCCTGAACATCGCCTCCGGCCTGGCCGTGCGCTTCGAACCCGGCCAAGAGCGCACGGTGGAATTGGTGGACTACGCCGGTGACCGCCAGGTCTATGGCTTCAGAGGTTTGACCCAGGGTGCGCTCGACCCGACAGCAGGAGGAACACAGTAATGGCCACGATTGGACGACGCGCCTATGCCGAGATCTTCGGCCCCACCGTGGGCGACCGCCTGCGCCTGGCCGACACGAACCTCATCGTGCAGGTCGAGGCCGACTACACGCTGCGTGCGGGAGGCTATGGGGAAGAAGTGAAGTTCGGCGGCGGCAAGACGATACGCGACGGCATGGCACAGAGCCAGAGGACCCGCGACGGCAGCGGATCCGGGGCCCAGGGTGGCGGGGCGGTTGACAGCGTGCTGACCAACGCCCTCATCATCGACCACTGGGGCATCGTCAAGGCCGACATCGGCCTCAAGGACGGGCGCATCCACGCCATCGGCAAGGCCGGCAATCCGGACACGCAACCGGGCGTGGACATCGTCATCGGCGCCGGCACCGAGATCATCAGTTGCGAAGGCCTCATCGTCACCGCCGGTGGCGTGGACACGCACATCCACTTCATCTGCCCGCAGCTGATCGAAGAGGCGCTGACCAGCGGCGTCACCACCATGCTCGGCGGCGGCACAGGCCCCGCCACGGGCACCTTCGCCACCACCTGTACGCCCGGCGCCTGGAATATCGAGCGCATGCTGCAGGCGGCGGACGCTTTCCCCATGAACCTGGGCTTCATGGGCAAGGGCAACGCGAGTCTGCCGGACGCGCTGCACGAGCAGGTGAATGCCGGCGCGCTGGGCCTGAAGCTGCACGAGGACTGGGGCACGACGCCGGCGGCGATCGACAACTGCCTGAACGTGGCCGAACAGGCCGACATCCAGGTGGCGATCCACTCCGACACGCTGAACGAATCGGGCTTTGTGGAGAACACGGTGGCGGCCTTCAAGGGCCGCAGCATCCACACCTTCCACACCGAAGGCGCGGGCGGCGGTCATGCCCCCGACATCCTGAAGGTGGTGGGCGAACCGAATGTGCTGCCCAGTTCGACCAACCCGACGCGGCCCTACACCGTGAACACGCTGGACGAACACGTGGACATGCTGATGGTGTGCCACCACCTGGACCCGGCCATCGCAGAAGATCTGGCCTTTGCCGAGAGCCGCATCCGCAAGGAGACCATCGCCGCCGAAGACATCCTGCACGACCTGGGCGCCATCAGCATGATGTCCAGCGACTCGCAGGCCATGGGGCGTGTCGGCGAGGTCATCATCCGCACCTGGCAGACAGCGCACAAGATGAAGGCGCAGCGCGGTCAATTGCCCGGTGACGATGCGCGCCACGACAACTTCCGCGTGAAACGCTATGTCGCCAAATACACCATCAACCCGGCGCTGACGCACGGCATCGCGCACGAGGTGGGCAGCATCGAAGCGGGCAAGTGGGCCGACCTGGTGATCTGGAAACCGGCTTTCTTCGGCGTGAAACCGGCGTTGGTGCTCAAGGGTGGTTTCATCGCCATGGCCGCCATGGGCGACCCCAATGCCTCCATCCCCACGCCCCAGCCGGTGCACTACCGCCCGATGTTTGGCGCCTTTGGCGGCGCGATTGCGAAGACCTCGCTCAGCTTTGTTTCGCAGGCCGGCTTGAGCGCCGGCATCAAGGACAAGTTCGGACTGGCGAAAACCCTGGTGGCCGTGAAAGGCACGCGCAGCGTGAGCAAGCGCGACATGGTGCACAACGCCTATCTGCCCAAGATGGAAGTGGACGCGCAGACCTATGCGGTGCGTGCCGACGGGCAGTTGCTGGTGTGCGAGCCGGCGACGAGTCTGCCGATGGCGCAGCGCTATTTTTTGTTTTAACCAGACGTATGCGTTGCCGTTCAACGAGGCTGGAGGCGGCCGCGTATCCACTGGGCAAAGGCGGCTTCGTCCATGTCGCCGGACGCAACTTCCAGTACCGTGAGGGTTGCGTCAGCCTGGCTGGTGCGCAGGCGGTAGCCATTGATCGCGAGAAACAAGCCAACGCTCAGGAAGGCTGCGCGCTTGTTGCCATCAATGAAAGGGTGGTTCTTGGCCAAGCCGACGCCGTAGGACGCAGCCAAGCTCGCAACGTCGGGTTGCGTGTACAGCGCCAGATTCACGGGACGCGCCAACGCAGAGTCCAGCAGGCCCTCGTCACGCAAGCCGGTGGCGCCACCATGTTCTGCCAGACTTTCGTCGTGCAACAGCAGCAGAACCTGACGATGGATCCATTTCCAGTCGCTCATTTGGCTAGCTGCCTGAAAGTGTCGCGGTACTCGTGCATGAATTCACGTCCCAGCTTGAGCTGCTCCGCGAGATCAGGGTCGTACGGCGTCAGCGTGATGCCGTCATTCGCCGCTTCGGTCAGGAACACCGTATCGCCCTTGCCCAGCTTCATGCGCGCCAGGACTTCCTTGGGCAGGATGACGCCTACCGAGTTGCCGATTTGCGTGAGCTTGAGTGCGGACATGGTGTGCTTTCGAGTTATAACGGTTGTTATATTATCCCGTATCCCCTGACGAATTCAAGCCCCGCTGCCCCAGCGCTCACACCATGATCACCTGCAACAAACTCATCCCCCAAGGCCAGGGCCTGGCATCGGCCCTGCTCAAGCGCGCCGCCACGATCGAACTCGACTGGGACCTGCGGCAAAAGAGCCGGTTTGAAACCGCCGATTCACAGGGCCGAACCTTGGGCATCTTCCTGCCGCGTGGCAGCGTACTGCGCGGCGGTGACGTGCTGGTGGGCGAAGACGGCTCCCTGGTGCGCGTGCTGGCCGCGCCCGAGGCCGTGCTGCGCATCACGGCCTGCGCCGAGCACGGCACGCCGTTCGATCTGACGCGCGCCGCCTACCACCTGGGCAATCGCCATGTGCCGATCGAATTGCAGCCGGATCACCTGAAGATCGCACCCGACCATGTGCTGGCCGACCTGCTGCGCGCCATGCACCTGACGGTGGTCGAAGTGAATGAGGCCTTCGAGCCCGAGAGCGGCGCCTATGCGGGTGGGCATCACACGCACGCCGCGCCGAGTGCTGCTTCGGCCCTGGCCAAGATCGGCGTCAAGGCGGTCGCGCCGGCCCATGTGCACGGCCCCGGCTGCGGCCACGACCACCACCATTGATGGTCAGCGATCGGCGTCCTCAGCCTCTGCCCGCACCCAGCCTGCTGCAACTGATGTGGCTGGCCTCGCCGGCCCTGCCGGTGGGCGGCTTCTCTTATTCCGAAGGGCTGGAGGCGGCGGTCGAAGCCGGTCTGGCTGACACTGAAGCCAGTGCCTGCGAGTGGCTGGTCGATCAGCTGCACCTGAGCCTGGCGCGCGCCGACCTGCCGGTTTTGGCCAAGGCCGTTGGCGCCTGGCGCCGCGGCGATCTGGGCCATGTGCGCGAGCTCAACGACTGGCTGCTGCAAACCCGCGAAAGCGCCGAAGGGCGCGCGCAAACCCTGCAGATGGGCCGCTCCCTGCTGGACTGGCTGCGCAACCACGACAGCGCCAGCGCGGCCGACATCGAGGCCTGCGCCGTCCTGCCGCCGAGCTATCCCGTGTCCTTTGCCCTCGCGGCCTCGGCCACGCAGGCCGGCGTGCGCGACATCCTGCTGGCCTATGCCTTCGGCTGGGCCGAGAACATGATGTCGGCCGCGATCAAGTCCGTGCCCCTGGGGCAAAGCGCCGGGCAGCGCATCCTGTCGCGCCTGGCCGGCGAAATCCCGGCCCTGGTGGAGCAGGCCTTGAGCACGCAAGACAGCGCACGCCAGGCCTTCACCCCCATGCTGGCCATCCTGTCGGCGCAGCATGAAACTCAATATTCACGACTCTTTAGATCCTGACCATGACCGCACTGCACCACATACCCCTCCGCACCAAGAAACTCCCGCCGCTGCGCGTCGGCATCGGCGGACCCGTGGGCTCGGGCAAGACCACGCTGCTGGAAATGCAGTGCAAGTCCATGCGCGCCCAGTACGACCTGGTGGCCATCACCAATGACATCTACACCAAGGAAGACCAGCGCCTGCTCACGGTCAGCGGCGCGCTTCCCGCCGAGCGCATCATGGGCGTGGAGACCGGCGGCTGCCCGCATACGGCGATCCGCGAAGACGCCTCCATCAACCTCGAGGCCATCGACCGCATGCTGGTGGAATTTCCTGACGCCGACATCGTCTTCATCGAGTCCGGCGGCGACAACCTGGCAGCCACCTTCAGCCCCGAGCTGTCGGATCTGACGATCTACGTGATCGACGTCGCCGCCGGTGAGAAGATCCCGCGCAAGGGCGGACCCGGCATCACCAAGAGCGACCTGCTGGTGATCAACAAGACCGATCTCGCGCCTTATGTCGGCGCCAATCTGGATGTGATGCGTGCCGACACCGTGCGCATGCGAACCACGCCGCGCGGTCTGCGTCCCTTTGTCATGACCAACCTGAAGACCCTGGACGGCCTGGCCCAGGTCGTGGCCTTCATCGAACAGCAGGGCATGCTCAAGGCAGGCTGAGGCACAACGAAGCGGCAGAATTTTTGACCTGTGTCTCGCCGACCATGGCCTGCAGCAGCCGCTCATACGACAACGGCTTGCTGAAGGCGCCCAGCACCTTCAGGCCCTTGGCGCTGGCGATGGTGCGGGCCGCAGCCAACATCTGACCATCGCCGCCGCTGAGCAAAATGATGCCACCGGTGTAGCGCCGTCGCGCCAATTCGCCGAGCAGTTCGATGCCGTCCATGTTGGGCATGTAGACGTCGCAGATGAGTACATCGGGCGCGCACACCATGTCCGATAGGGCCAGCAAACCGCTGGCTCCGTCGCTGGCCATCTGCACCGAAAAAAGGCCTTCTTGTTCCAGCATTTCGCGCAACAGCTCGCGACTGAATTCGTCGTCGTCGATGACGAGAATCGTGAGTGAAGAACCCTGCAAAATGTCATTTTTCATACCAGGTACCTTTCGATAGCGGCTTCGCAGGCGTCGAAGCGGCGCAGTAATTCGTTCACATGGGATTGACAGGCTGCCGCATTTCCGCTGCGCCCGGCGGCCTCGATCGCGACGCTCAACGCACCCAGCTGCATGGCGCCCACCGTGCGAGCCGCCGAGTGCAACTGGTGCGCCACATCGGCTGCCAGCTGCGGCTGTGCCTCATTGGCGGCGTTCACGATGGCGCCGACCTGAATGCGTGCGCTGTCGAGGAACTTCAGCAGCAACCGGCGCTGCAGGGCCGGGTTGTCGCCCATCAGGCCGGGCAGCACACTGGCGTCCCATTCCATGCGCTGGGTGCTGGTCAGCAGTCCTTCGGCCGCCGCCGATGGCAGGTCTGGCAGACTGTCGCCGGTCGGTGGCAACCACTTGGCCAGCATTCGCTCCAGTTCGGTCAGACGCAGCGGCTTGGCCAGGTAGTCGTCCATGCCGCTGTCAAGGCAGCGCTGCGCTTCACCCTCCATGGCACTCGCGGTGACGGCAATGATGGGCGTGTGGCCGGCACCGGCTTCGTCGCGCCGGATCGCGGCGGTGAGTTCGAAACCGTCAAGCCGGGGCATGTGACAGTCGGTCAGCAGCAGTGCATAGCGGCCACCGCGCCACAGCGCCAGCGCCTCTTCACCGTCCTGCGCCACGTCAGCCGCATGGCCGAGAAGGCGCAACTGCTCCAGCATGACCTCGCGGTTGGTCTCGTTGTCTTCGGCCAGCAGGATCAGCGGGTCTTGTGCCGCGCGCAGCTGTGGCGTGGCCTTGACCAGAGCACGGGCAGCCGGTGCGGTGTGCCCCACGACCGGCCCCGGGGGGCAGGCCTGCAAGGGCAGGTCGACGCGAAATTCCGAGCCCTCGCCTTCGACGCTGCTGACCGAGAGGGTTCCGCCCATCAGGGTGATCAGATGCTGCGTGATGCTCAAACCCAGACCCGTGCCACCGAATCTGCGTGCGGTGCTGGCGTCCGCCTGGGCGAAGGGGGCAAACACCTGGGCCAGGACCTCGGGCGTCATGCCGATGCCGTTGTCGGTGACGCGTATTTGCAGGCCCGGCGTGTTGGCGCCGAACACCACGCGCTCGATGCGCAACTGCGCCTGGCCGCGCCGTCCCTCTTGCGTGGCCGTGAACTTCACCGCATTGCCCAACAGGTTGAGCAGGATCTGGCGCAGCCGTGTCGGGTCCATCAGCAGCCATTGCGGCAGTCCCGGCGCCACCAGCACCGTGAGCGTCAGGTCTTTGGCCTGGGCCGCGCCCAGCAGCAGTTCGCCCACGCTTTGCGCCACATCGCGAATCCGCGTCGGCACCTGTTCCAGTTCCAGCTTGCCGGCCTCGACCTTGGAGTAGTCGAGGATGTCGTTGATGATCCTCAGCAGCGACTGCGACGAGTCTTGCACCGTGCCGAGCATGCGCTGCTGCGCCGGAGTCAGCGCCGTTTCCAGCAGCACGTCGAGCATGCCCACGACCCCGTTCATCGGCGTGCGGATCTCATGGCTCATGCTGGCCAGAAAGGCAGACTTGGCACGGTTCGCGGCGTTGGCCGCTTCTTCCGCCGCCTTGCGGTCGGTGATGTCCCGGGCGATGCCGAGCACGCCCAGGATCTGCCCGTCATCACTGCGCACCCGTTTCGTGGTCTGGTCAAACAGCCTGCGCCGGCCATCGTCGGCGAAGCTCAGCCAAAGCTCCTGCTGCACCGGCTGTTCGCTGTGCAGGGCCCCCATGTCCGTGGCCAGCGCCAGTGCCGCCAGGTCCGGCACGCCGAGTTCGGCGTCGTTTTTGCCGACGATGTCGGTCGCATCCATGGCCAGCAGATGGCCAAACACCGGGTTCACGGCCAGGTAAGTGCCCTGCGGGTCTTTCAGCCAGATCAGGTCCTGCTGGGTCTCGAAGATGGTGGTCATCAAGGCGTTGCTCTGCGCCAGGCTGCGGGTCTTCTCGGCCACGCGTTGTTCCAGTTCCTCGCGGTAGCGGCTCAATTCGAGTTCGTTGGCTTTGCGCGCGCTGATGTCGCGCAGCGTCCCGATGTGGTGCTGCAGCACGCCCTGAGCGTCGCGCACCGGCGAAATTGCGAATTCAATCCACAGACTGCTGCCATCCTGGCGGTAGGCGATGGATTCACCGCAGGACAGTGCCCCGATCGACATCGCCGCGCGCATGGCTTCGGGAATCGCGCTGTCGGTGAGAGGCCCCTGCAGGAACTGCAGGGTCTTGCCCAGAACTTGCGCCTCGGTGTAGCCGGTGATGGCGCTGAAGCTGGCGTTCACGCCGGTGATGCAGCGGTCCAGGTCGGTAGAGACAACACCCTCGGAAATGGCGCTCAAGGCGGCGTCGCGCAGGCGCAACTGGTCCAGCGAGTGCTTGCGTTCGGTGACGTCCGAGAACGAGGTCACCACCATGGACGGCCGTGGATCCACGCCATCGAAAATCGGCGTGGCACTCCCGCTGATCCAGGCCACAGGCCTGTCGCCCATGATCAAACCGATGGTGGCGCTGGACTGTGGTAAACCGGTGCTATAGGCCAGCAAAGCCGGGTTTTCCTCGGGCGGAAAATCGCTGCCGTCCTCGCGCACCATACGCCAGCCCTGGCCGTAGGACATCAGGCCCCGCAGTTCCTCGCCCGAGAGTCGCAGGATGCGCTCGGCCGCGCTGTTCCACAGCACGATCTTGCCGTCGCGCCCGCGCGTGATCACGCCCTCGGACAGCGACATCAAAACCGTTTCAAGTTGCTGCGACGACGCGCTCAGCAATTTCGCGCTGGCCCGCTGGCTGCGCTGAGAGAGCAACAAACCACCGCAAAGAATCACGATCAGCACGGTCCCGGCGCTGGTCAGCGCAAAAATGATCTGTTCGTGCCCTTGCAATTCCTGGAGCACATCGCTCAGCGCGGAAGCCACCACCACCACCAGACCGACGTCGTCCAGCACGCGGTAGCTCACCGTGCGCAATACCTTGTCGGATGCGGCCACCGCGGTGTAATTGCCCTGAGAAGGGGACTGGCGCAGCTGCTGGAACAGTTCCGAGCCGCGTACGTCCTCGCCGAAGCTCACTTTGCCGGCATTGCGCCGCACCCTGGTGATGCCGTCGAGTCCGATCAGGGCGATGGAGCCCTGTGCTCCCGCCCTGGGGTTCGTGATGCTGTTGATGAAAATTTCGGGCTTGAGCGTCACCGACACCACGCCGGCAAAGGCGCCGTCCGGCGACGACATGCGCCGACTCAGCGCAATCAGCCAAACGCCATTGATGCGTCCGCGGAAAGGGGGGTTCAAGATCAGCCGGTCGGTGCTGTCGGCGACCAGCGCTCGAAAGTCAGGGTGATCGGCCATGTTGATACCGCGCGTACCGTTGATGTCGGTGATCAGGTTGCCTTGGGCGTCGAACAACAGGAGGTTGTAGATGAGCTTGGGGTCAAGGCCGGATGCCAGCACGCGCTGGCGAAGATCCTTGGGGGCGCCATGCAAGGCGTAGTCGTCGCGCATGACGCGCAGCAACTGGTCGTAGACCTGCAGGGTGCGCGCCGCATGCTCGGCCTCAAGGGCTGCGAGGTTGGTGTTGCCCGCAGCCTCCTGCGTCAATGCGGCTTCACGCTCGTGGTGCAATTGACTGATCACGGCAGTCCAGAGGGTGAGCAGCAGCAGCGCGGTCAGCAGGATCGTCAGGCAGATCGTGCGTCGGGGTTCGTGCCAGAGTCGGAGGCCCAATTTTTTGGCTTGTGCTCGAGGCTCGGCAGGGCCAGTGTTTGACGGGGTCGCGTTCATGGTCAGGGCGGGGAGAATGGAATGCGGCGGCGCAGTCGTGACGGTCTTGGCATGTGTTCCATGCTGCCTTGGAGTCCTGTGTTTGCTTTGCGCGGAAGACAGATTATTTATGGAATTGATCGACCTTGTGCAGAGGGCAGGGCTTGTGGCATAACATGTCTTTTTGAGATTCAATAATAACCAGACCCTACTCGCAGCACCATTAGCCAGTTGGGGAATGGTCAATCAGAAAATGCCAGCTTCCTGCTTCTCGCTGAACCCGTGCGCGCCCCTGCTTTATCGGACTGTTAGCTCTCTGTGAGCAGCCTGGAACAGCTTCGCCAGCGTTATGCGTCCCTGTCGCCACGGCAACGGGAGACGGCCCTGCGTCTCGCCGACGGGCTGAGCAACACCGCCATCGCGCCCCTGCTGGGCGTGAGCGTGCACACGGTCAAGGCGCACCGCGCCGAGGTCATGCTGCGCATGCAGGCCGGCTCTTTCGCCGATCTGGTCTCCCAATTGCAGCGTGTGCGCGGGATGTATCCGGATAAACCGGCACGAGGGCCTGTGCCGCTGCGCGTGCTGGTGGTGGAAGACGACGGCTGGTACCGCGACTACCTCACGCTGGGGCTGTGCGATCGGCAGTTTGCGGCTGTGGGCGTGGCCGATGCTGCGGCCTTTGAGGCCGAGTGGCGCATGCAGGCGGCCACGATTGTGGTGCTGGACGTTGAGTTGGGTGCGCAGCAGGAGGACGGGCTGGCTATGGCCGCCCGGCTGATGGCAAGCCGTTCATGTGGCGTCATCATGGTGAGCGCCAGAGGGGCTGCCGAGGATCGGATCAAGGGGCTGGGGGCGGGGGCGGACGCCTATTTCGCCAAGCCCGTGAACCTCGACGAACTGGCCGCCAGCATCGGCAACCTGGCGCGCCGGATGGGCTAGTACACCGACACCGAGGTATAGAAAAAAATGAAAGTGATGGATTCGCGCTGAACGCGACCTTGAGTGTCAGGTGCGGTTCGAGCCAGAGCACATTGGCGTCCAGGACGGCGTGCAGCATCGCATGGAACAGCTCATCGGCCAATCCTGTGGGCTCGAGTGCGGGCACAAATCTGGGAGGACCTGTCATCGCGCCACCCCGCACGTCCCAGCGCGCCAAGTCCTCGGCGCTGACTGTTTTGCCGCTGCGCAGGATGGGCTAGAAGTTGCTGCGCCGAGGCGGCCAGCGCTTTGGTGTTGGCCCTGTGGCGGCGCTGCGAGAGCAGCAAGCGGCCGACCAGCATCATGATCAGCATCGTGCCGGCGCCGGCCAGTGCAAAAATGATTCGCTCATGCCCATGCAGTTGCTTGAGCACGTCGTTCAGCGCCGAGGCCACCACCCGTCCGGACTCGTCCAGCACGCGGTGGCTCAAGGTGCGCAATACAGTGTCGGATGCGGCCACAGCGGCCTCCTGCGCCAATGCGACTTCACGTTCGTGGCGCACTTGACTCAGCACTGCGGCGCAGAGGGCGAGCAGCGGCGGCACGGTCGGCAGGATCGTCAGGCCGATCGAGCGCCCGGGTTCGCTTTGCGCGGGAGATGGATTATTGATGGAATTGATCAACCTTGTGCAGGCGGCAGGGCTTGTGAACCAACATGTCCTTCTGCGTTTCAATATTAACCAGACCCCACCCGTCGCACCATTAGCCAGTTGGGGAATGGTCGACCAGAAAGTTTCAGCTTCCTGCAGCTCCCTGAACCCGTGCGCGCCCCTGCGCATTCTGGTGGTGGAAGACGATGGCCGGTACCGCGACGACCACGCACTGGGGCTGAACGACCGTCAATTCGCCGTCGGGCAGCCCGGTTCACAAGGCCGGTTGCAAGGCCTGACTTTGCAGGTATTCGGTGCAGGCCTGGAACGGCATGGGCCGGGCCACCTGGTAGCCCTGCACGATGGTGCCGCCGCAGCCGCGCAGAAACTCCAGCTGTTCAGCGGTCTCTACACCTTCGGCAACCACCTCCATGGCGAGGTTCACGCCGATCAGGATGGCAATGCGCAGGATGGCCTCGGCCTTGCGCTCGGTGCTGGCGCGCTGCACGAAGCTGCCATCGATCTTGAGTTCGCGAAACGGCAGGTCGATGAGTTGCACCAGACTCGAGTAGCCGGTGCCGAAGTCGTCGATCGACAGCACGAAACCCATCAGCGACAGCCGGGTCAGGGTTTCCATGGCGAGCGAGCGTTCCACCATCAGCTGGCTTTCGGTGATCTCGATGATCAGGTCCGCGGCCTGCAGCCCGGCGTCTTCCACCATTCGCTGCAGCCGCTCCGGCATGTCCAGATTGAGCGCCGTCGCCATCGACATGTTGATCGCGACCTTGAGTGTCAGATGCTGCTCGCGCCAGACCACCATGTCGGCCAGCACGGCGCGCACCATCGCATAGAACAAATCATCGACCAGCCCAGCGGCCTCGAGTGCCGGCACAAATCTGGCCGGGCCTATCATCGCGCCACCGTGCACCGGCCAGCGCGCCAAGGCCTCGGCGCTGACTGTTCTGCCGCTGCGCAGGTCCAGCTTGGGTTGATACCAGGGTACGAATTCGCCGCCCTCCAGAGCCGCGCGCAACCGTTTCGGTGCCAGCGCCAGCGCCAACTCGGCACCGACCATGCCGCGCCCGGGCACGGGTGCGTGCAGCCCGGCCAGCAGCGACTGCAGGCGGTCATGCGGGTCTGATTTTCCCAGCACGCCAAGCAGGTGCAAGCCGTGGGCCAGGGCCAGACCGGCAGCACTGCTCAGGATCTCGCCGTGCACGCCGGAGCGCAGGATGATGCCGGCCCGACAGCGCAGTTTTGCCAGATGGCGCAACAACACCAGGCCATCCATGTCGGGCATGGACAGGTCGGAAATGATGGCGGCAATCCGCCCGCCGTGCAGGTCGATCTGGGTCAGGGCGTCGGCGCCGCTGGCCGAGAGCAGGACCTGCGTCCAACCCAGGTTGGACAATTGCATGCCAATCAGTTCACGCTGAAATGCGTCGTCGTCGACCACCAGCACCAGGGCTTCGCTCATGGTGTTTCCTCAATCCCTCAAAGTATTCTGAATGGCCTGCGTCGCCGCAGCAAACGCAGGTCCGAGCGTACGACTCAAACCCAGGCAGGCCGCTGCATCGCCCGCCTGGCCGGCGTCTTCCATGAGCTGGCACAGATCAGCCAGTTGCATGGCACCGACCGAACGTGCTGCAGATTTGAGTATATGTGCCTGTTCGGCCACGGTCTTGATCGCGCCGGCCCGGCCTGCGGCCTCCATCAGGCCAAGCTGCTCGTTGCCACTGTGCAGAAAGCGTTCCAACAGGCGTCGATGCAGGACCGGGTTGGTGCCGACGGCCCGTGCCAGCGCCTGCGCGTCCCACAGTGCCGATTTGGACAATGCCGGCGGGGACGCCAGGGGCATCAGCCGGTTCGCCACGGCGGTTGGCGAGACCGTCCCGGGCACTGGCAACCACCGGGCCAGCATCTGACCCAGTTCGTTCAGGCGCAGGGGCTTGGAGAGAAAGTCGTCCATGCCCGCGTCCAGGCAGCGCTGGGCCTCACCCAACATGGCATTGGCCGTGACCGCCACGATCGGCAGACGCCGGTCGCTGCGTTCCTCGCGGCGGATCGCCGCTGTCAGTTCGAAGCCGTCCATCACCGGCATGTGGCAATCGGTCAGCAGCAGGGCGTAGCGTCGGCTGCGCCACATGGTCAGCGCCTGAGCGCCGTCCGCGGCCAGTTCGGCGGCATAGCCCAGCAGGCGCAACTGCTCGCTCATCACATCTCGATTGGTTTCATTGTCCTCGGCGATCAGGATCAGGCGACCCTGGCCCAGCGCCTGGGTCACGCTGGGCGCAGGCGAGGGCGCTTGCAGCAGGCTGCTTTCGATCACGTCGACGCTGTCGGGCGCACGCAAGCGTCCTGCGGCCAGCGACACTGCCTGCACCAGTTCGATGTAGAGCAGGGGGCGCACATGCAGCACGACTTCGTCACTGGCAACAGGGCCACCGCGGCGGCGCATGCGCACCACGCCCACGCCTGGCGGCAATTGGAGTTGATCGCCGGGTGTTAGGTCCAGCGGACTGAGCAGCACGACGGTGGCACCATCGTGCTGGCCCAGTTCGTGCAGCAGGCTGCGCGCGGCCTCCAGATCGGGCAGCATCGTGACCTGCGCGCCCGCGGCGCGGCAATAGGCGGGCACGATCTGCAGCGCGGCCGGGTCCTGCGTCACGCCCAGCACGTGTATGCCCTCCAGGCTGGGCTCGAACAGTTTCATGCCGCCAGGCGCCGCCGGCTGCAAGGGCAGGCGCACCGTGAACTCGGACCCTTCACCGAGCGTGCTGCGCGCCGTGATGCGTCCGCCCATCATTTCGACCAGTTGCTTGCTGATCGAGAGGCCCAGGCCGGTGCCGCCGAATTGGCGTGCTGCGCTGCCCGGCGCCTGCGTGAATGGCTGGAAAAGATGCGCCAGCAGAGTCTCGCTCATGCCGATGCCGCGGTCCGCGACGCGCAACTCAAGGCCGGGGCTGCCATCGTCCAGGGTGCAGGCCTGCACCTGCAGCAGGATGCGCGGCGGCTGGCCATCGCGCGCCGGGCTGAACTTCACCGCATTGCCCAGCAGGTTGAGCAGCACCTGGCGCAGACGGTTGGGGTCGCACAGCAGCCAGTGCGGCAGCTCGGGTGCCACGAAGACCGACAGGTCGACGGGCTTGGCGCCCACGCTGTTGATGGTCAACTGCGCCGCGCCCTCGACCAGTTCGCGCAGTTGCGTGGGCAGGGTTTCCACCGTCAGCTTGCCGGCCTCGATCTTGGAAAAATCCAGGATGTCATTCAGGATTTGCAGCAGGGCCAGCGACGACTTGTGAATCGTGGCCAGCATGCGCCGCTGCTCTGGCGCAAGCTCGGTCTGCTGCAGGATGTCGAGCATGCCCACGACGCCGTTCATGGGCGTGCGGATTTCATGGCTCATGTTGGCCAGAAACTCCGACTTGATCAGGCTCGCAGCAATCGCCGCTTCCTCGGCCCGCTTCTGTGTGGTGACGTCGGCGAAGGACCAGACGCGCCCCACCACCTCTTGGCCCACTTTCTGCGCTTGGGAATGGCAGCGCAGCACGCGCCCGTCGAGCAGCTTGATCAGGTCGGTGCTCGAGGCCTGCGGATTCGCGTTCAGCGCGTGGATCCGCGCCAGAAAGGCTTCAGGTTGTGCCGCCTGCGTCACCATGTGACGCGTCATCGCGCGCTGCTGCAGGGCCTTCAGGCAGGCCAGGGGCATTTGCCAAAGGGTCACGAACTTCTGGTTCCAGTGGCTGCACTGGCCATGCCCATCGATCACCAGAATGCCATCGGCCGCTGCTTCTAGCGTGGCGTTGAGCGCGGCGACCGCGGTCGACAGCTGGCGCGGCGCCGGGTGCTGATGGGGGGGCTCGGTGATGACGCTCACCAGCACCTGGCGCCCGTTCAGCGCGCTGATCCGGTTGCGCACCTGAAGGCGGCGCAGACTGCCGTCCCGGTGCCGGTACTGCGCCTGATGTTCACCCTCGGTGGGCCAGTGGTCTGCCGGCGCCGCGCTGGCGTTCACCTGCAAGTCCTGCAGGCGCAGCGTGGCAAAGGCCTCGCGGCTGTAGCCCAGCATGGCGCAGCAGGCGTCGTTGAACTCCAGCAGGGACTGGCTCTCCAGGTCGATCAGCGCAAGCCCTTCGGTCGACTGTGTCAGGATGACCCGGCAGATTTCTTCGCGCTCGCTGAGCCCCTTGGGAAACATTTTTCGCTCAGGGCAACAATTTCAGCGGACGGGCTCGGCTGGCTTGGCCTCGAGCGTGATCGCCTGCAGCAACTGCGCATAGGCCAGCGGCTTGGTGAAGGCGCCCCGCACCCGCAGGCCATTGGCAACCGCGATGGCCCGGGCCGCGCCCAGCACCTGCTCGTTCACGCCACTGAGCAGCACAATGTCGCCCCGGTAGCTGTTTCGGCCCAGTTCACGCAGGAACTCGATGCCGTCCATATTGGGCATGTAGACGTCGCAGATCAGCAGGTCGGGCGGGCTTGCCATTTCGGCCAAGGCGCGCAGCGCGTGCTGTCCGTCAATGGCGCAATGGACCTCGAACAGGCCATCCTGGGCCAGCATTTCGCCCAGCAGCTGTTGGCTGAAGAGGTCGTCGTCGACCACCAGTGCCGTCAGCACGGTGTCTTGGAAGATCGCTGTTTGCATTGCACTCTTTTCAAAAACATAGGGGAATATACGGCCAAGGATGCCGCCTTGCCCGCGATGATGAATTCATTCGTTTCAGGGATACGCCAACGGGCGCTCCGGGGGCGCCTTCACGGTGCCTGGAGCGCCGACTGCGCGCGCCACGGCCAAGCTCAGGCCGGTTCTGCCGGTTTCACCACGCGTTTCACCAGGGAGAGGATAGGACGTCTGGGCTTGAGCGACGCGGACTGCGCTTCGCGTCTTTGGCGAATCCAGGTCATGGGGGTCGTGTTGAGGTACTTGAAAAACAGCGCTTGCAGGCCCTGGTATTCGAGTCCGCTTTGCACCAGCAACTCCTGCCAGCCGATCTGTTCATCCAGATGGGCGTCAATCCAGTGGCAAAGGTCGTCAAGCTGCTGCTTTGTGCCGGCATCAAAGCGTGGCAGGAAGGGGGTTCGGAGGGGCATTGTTTTCAGCCGAGTGCAATGTTGAGAACAACGTGCTATAGGGCGAAACGGCGCAGCGCAAACGGCTGAAAAAAATGAAACAAGTATCATTTTTTCGGGCCCGGCAAATTGAAAGGTTTACCCCCGGCTGATTGAAAGGTTTATCCCCACGAGTGGAAGCCTTAATTGCAAAAGCAAGGCCCGGCCCCTTCAATCTGGCGGCATCAGCCCTCAGTTCGCGTTCGAACCCCGGTGCGCCCAGGCCGTGGTGTGGTGCTCGACGTAGCTGAACAGTTCGTACATGGCCATGGCCATGGCGCCGATCACCACCAGGCCGGCGAAGGCCAGCGGCATGCGCTGCGAGGAGCCGGCGGACTGCATCAGGTAGCCGATGCCGGAGTCGCCTGCGGTCATTTCGGCCAGCACCGTGCCGACAAAGGCCAGCGTGATGGAGACCTTGAGCGAGCCGTAGAAATACGGCAGGGAGCGCGGCAGTCCCACCTTGACCAGCACGTCCCAGCGCTTGGCGCCGAGCACGCGCAGCACGTCTTCCAGTTCGGGCTCCAGCGTCGCCAGACCGGTGGCCATGTTCACGGTGATGGGGAAGAACGAGATCAGAAAAGCGGTGAGCACACCGGGCCCGATGCCGATGCCAAACCAGACGATCAGGATCGGCACGATGGCCGCCTTGGGCACGGCGTTGAAGGCCACCAGCAGCGGATAGACCGCGGCGTAGGCCAGGCGCGAGGAGCCCACCAGAAAGCCCAGCATCACGCCCACCACGATGGACAGCGAGAAGCCCACCATCGTCACCCAGAAGGTCTTCCAGCTGGCCTCGGCCAGCGGGCCGGAGAACTCGGCCATGGCCTGACCGATGGTGTACGGACTGGGGAAGATGTAGTCGTCGATGCGCAGGCCTGAGCACACCACCTGCCACAGCAGCAGCAGCGCCAGGCCCAGCACCACGGGCGCCCAACGTTCGATCTGTTTGGTGTTCATGGGGTCACCTGTTTGGGCTGGGCCTGACGCGCCGCGCCGATGTGACCGCGCAGCTCGTGCACGATGTCGGTGAACTCGCGCGTATAGGTCAGCTCCAGATCGCGCGGGTGCGAAAACTCGATCTTCTTCTTGCCGACAAAACGCCCCGGGCTGCCGCTCATGACGTACACCGTGTCGGCCAGAAAGACGGATTCGCGCAGGTCGTGCGTCACCAGGATGACGTTGAACTTCTGTTCGATCCACAGGTCGCGCAGGATGCACCACAGCTCCTCGCGCGTGAAGGCGTCGAGCGCACCAAAGGGCTCATCGAGCAGCAGCATCTTGGGTTCGTGGATGAGCGCGCGGCAAATGCTGGCGCGCTGCTGCATGCCGCCCGAGAGCTGCCAGGGAAACTTGTCTTCGTAGCCGCCCAACCCCACCTTTTGCAGCAGCTGGCGGGCGCGTTCTTCGAACTCCTTGCGCCGCGCCTTGAACTGGCTGCGAAAGGGCTCGACGATTTCCAGCGGCAGCAGTACGTTTTGCATGGTCGTGCGCCAGGGCAGCAGCGACGGTGCCTGAAACGCCATGCCGGAAATCTTCAGCGGCCCGGTCACGGGCTGGCCGTCGATCAGGATGCGACCGCGAGACGGCATTCTCAGCCCCGTGGTGAGCTTCATGAAGGTCGACTTGCCGCAGCCCGAAGGCCCGACGATGGCGATGAACTCGCCCTCCTTGACGCTCAGGTCGATGGCTTCCACCGCGAAGTGGTTGGCTGCCAGCAACTCGTCGTTGTAGGCGAGCCAGACATCGCGAAAGGCGACGAATTCCTTGTCGGGTTGCGGCTGCATCTTGATTGCTCAGGTTGATGGGGTCAGGTCAGCGCCGTGCACGAGGCGGTCGCCACGTGTGGCGTGGGGCTTCACTTCTTCGCGGGCAGGATGTTCAGTTCGGCCGCGCTGGGCAGGAAGGCTGCGCTCCACACTGCTTCGGCATTGACACGGGTCTTGGTGTTGAAGGCGTCGGACACCTGGCTGGCCATGAGCGAAAGGCGCGGGCCCTTGGCCTGGCCGAAACCCTCGGCGCGCGCGTCGGCGCTGTTGATCACGGTGTCGATGGCCAGCTTCAGGCGGCGCTGCTCCAGCTCCACGTTGATGATGCCGTCGCGCGCCTTGACCGATTCGATGGCCGCATCGGGATGCGCCAGCACGTCCTTCACGCCCTTGGTGAAGGCCTGCAGGAAGGCCTTGATGGCGGCCGGGTTCTCCTTGATCAGCTTGGGCGAGGCGATGATGACGTTGCCGTAGAGCTTGACGCCGTAGTCGGCGTAGGGCAGGACCACCACGTCGGCAGCCTTCACACCGCGCGCTTCCAGGTTCAGCAGCGAGGTGAAGGTGAAGCCGGTGATGGCGTCGACCTCACCGCGTGCCAGCATGGTTTCGCGCAACGGCGGGTCCATGGCGGTCCACTGCACGTTGTCGATGCCATTGGCCTTCTGGAAGATCGGAAAGGCGCGGCGTCCCGCGTCAAACACCGGCGCGCCCAGCTTCTTGCCCCTGAGGTCGGCGGGCGTCTTGATGCCCGATTTTTTCAGCGCCATGACCGAGGCCGGCGTGTTGTTGTAGACCATCATCACGGCCACGGGCTTGTTCGCCGCGTCCGGGTTGTTGGCGTGGAATTCCATCAGCGCGGCCAGATCGGCGAATCCCATGTCGTAGCTGCCGGAGGCCACGCGCGTCACCGCACCGCCGGAGCCGTTGCCCGCGTCGATGGTCACATTGAGCTTGGCGTCCTTGAAATAGCCTTTGGCGGCAGGCACCAGAAACAGCGCTGCCGGGCCTTCGAAGCGCCAGTCGAGCTGGAACTTGATGGGCGTGACCTGCGCCTGTGCGCCGGCCATGGTGAAGGCGGCCGCCAGGGCGGCGGCGGTTTGCAGGAAAAAGCGTTTGTTCATGAGGACTCCAGTGAAGACAGGTCGTTACAAGGCTGCAAGCAAGGATGGTGCCGTTTCGCGCGCGGCGATTCTGCATGCCCCTATTTTCGGGCATCGCTGGCCGATTTCCCGAGTCGGGGCGTTGGCCGGCATTTTTTCTTGGCTGCAGGCCCCAGTCTGGTGTGGGCTGCGCGCGATTCTGGTGCGCGCCGCCCGGGCGCGTCGAACTCAGTCGGCCAGCTTGCGCAACACAAAGGCGCGCACCTCGGGATGCAGGACATCGCTCCAGCTGCCCCGGATTTCCCTGCCGCAACGGTCCGGCACGACCGTGCCGCTCCAGCTGGCGCTGATGCGCACACCGTCCTCGGATTCATCCAGCGTGAACCGGCCTTCGTCCACGTCGCCGCTGATCAGGGCACGGGCCTCGCCGCGCTGGACCCTGCCGCGCACGCTCTCGGCCCAGTCCGGGTGCCGCTCCAGCAACAGCGTGGCACTGCCGCTTTTTCGTCGTGTGTCCGGGTCACTGAAGTCGGCCCGCCACAGACCATAGAGCTGTTGGGCTGTCAATTCGGTGGCGCTCGGGCAGGCTGCCGGGCTGGCTGGCTGCGCGCCGGCACTGCAGCAAAGCGTCGTCCAAACGAGAGCAAGGATCGCACAGCGCCTATGCATCACTGCTTGGCCGCCAGCGCGGCTGCGGCGGCCGAATCCTCGGCCTTCTTGGCGAATTCGGCGCGCAAGGCCTTGAGCTTGGCGCGCGGGTCTTCGCGCACGGTTTCCTTGTCCAGCCCCATTTCGGCGATGAAGCGGCTGGGCTGGGCCAGCACCATTTCGCGGCCCTTCTTGCGCCGCTTGGTCCAGCTCACGGCCAGGCTGCGCTGCGCGCGGGTGATGCCCACGTACATGAGGCGGCGCTCTTCCTGCAGGCGCTGCGTCATGTCGTCGGACATGGGTCCGTCGGCGCGCCCGCTGGGGTTGTCCTCGTCGCCCAGCTTGAACGGCAGCATGCCCTCGGTCACGCCCACCAGCATCACGTGCGGCCACTCCAGGCCCTTGGAGGCGTGCAGCGTGGACAGGGTGATGACGTTCTGCTCGGTCTCGCGCTCGCTGATGGTCGAGAGCAGCGAGATCGTCTGCGCCACTTCCAACAGGTTTTTCTTTTCCGAAGTCGTCGTCACACCGGCCGCGTCGTCGATGACACCACCACAGCGCTTGCTCATCCAGTCGCAAAACTCCAGCACATTGGTCCAGCGTGCCGCCGCCACCTTCTCGCTGTCCTCGCCGTCGTACAGGGTCTTCTCGTAATCGATGTCTTTCAGCCACTCCTTCAGAAAGGCCAGCGCGGCTTCGGCACCCAGGGTGTGGCGCGCGCGGAACTCCAGGTCGTTCACGGCGCGGCCGAACTCGTGCAGGCTGCCGACGGCGCGCGTGGACAGCACGCTGCCCAGGCTCGAGCTGAACAGCGACTCGAACAGGCTTTGCTTGTACTTGCCGGCGAACTCGCCCAGGGTCGCCAGGGTCTGGTGCCCGATGCCGCGCTTGGGCGTGGTGATGGCGCGCAGAAAGGCCGGGTCGTCGTCGTTGTTCACCCACAGGCGAAACCAGGCGCACAGGTCCTTGATTTCGGCCCGGTCAAAAAAGCTCTGGCCGCCCGACACCTTGTACGGGAGGTTCGCCTTGCGCAGCGCTTTCTCGAAGGTCTTGGCCTGGTGGTTCGCGCGGTACAGGATGGCGAAATCCTTGAGCTCTTTGTACTGCGTACCTGCTGCGGTGATGCCTTCGCCGGCGCGCAGCGACAGGATACGCGCCACCGTGCGCTCGGCTTCGTGCTCTTCGGTGTCGGCGTCGACCACGCGCACCGGCTCGCCTTCGCCCAGGTCGCTCCACAGGTTTTTCGGGAACAGCTTGGGGTTCGGGCCGATGACGTTGTTCGCGGCGCGCAGGATGGCGCTGGTGGAGCGGTAGTTCTGCTCCAGCGTGATCACCTTGAGCGCGGGGAAGTCGATCGGCAGCTTGCGCAGGTTGTCCAGCGTGGCGCCGCGCCAGCCGTAGATCGACTGGTCGTCGTCGCCCACGGCGGTGAAGCGTCCGCGCGCGCCCACCAGCAATTTCAGCACCTCGTATTGCGTGGCGTTGGTGTCCTGGTACTCGTCCACCAGCACATGGCCCAAGGCGGCCTGCCACTTGTCCCGCACCGCTTCATGCTCCTGCAGCAGGCGCAGGGGCATGCTGATCAGGTCGTCGAAGTCCACGCTCTGGTAGGCGCTCAAACGTTCCTCGTACAGGCCCATGACGCGCGCAATGATCTTCTCGTTGTCGTCCTTGGCCTGCGCCTGCGCTTGCGCCGCGTTCAGGCCGGTGTTCTTCCACAGGCTGATGGTCCACTGCCATTGCCGCGCCGTCGCCAGGTCCACGGTGCCGCAGTCCTTCAGGATGCTGGCCACGTCGTCGGCGTCAAGAATCGAGAACTGGGGTTTCAGGCCCAGCACTGCGCCGTCCTGGCGCATCATGCGCACGCCCAGCGCGTGAAAGGTGCAGATCACCACTTCCCTGGCGGCCTTGCCTATGAGGCTGCGCGCGCGCTCGCGCATCTCGGTCGCGGCCTTGTTGGTGAAGGTGATGGCTGCGATGCGCTTGGGTTCCATGCCGACCTGGATGAGTCGGGCGATCTTGTGCGTGATGACGCGCGTCTTGCCGGAGCCCGCGCCGGCCAGCACCAGGCAGGGACCCTGCATGAAATTGACGGCTTCCTGTTGGGCGAAATTCAGACCGGAGGGCGGGGGAGAGGACATGCGGGGGAGGGGACAGACGACAGCGGGGGGGCGGGCCATCATACTTGCCCGCCGGACCCTGCTGGCGCGCCGCTCAGTGCGCGGCGGCGCTCAGTGCGATTCAGGTTGCGCCACGACGCCCTGTATGGCGGCCAGCAGGGTGTCGACCTGCAGAGGCTTGAAAATGACCTGGATACCGTGTTCGTCCATGCGGCGGATCAGCGCCGCATCGGTGTCGCCGGTGATGAGGAACGCTGGCAGCTCAGGGCCGAATGCCAGGCGCACCGCGGCGATCACATCGAAGCCGGTTTTGCCCGCGCCCAGTCGGTAGTCGGAGATCAGCACGTCGGGCGCCTGCGCACCCAGGCGCTGCAGCAGTTCATGCCCGCTGGCAGCGCCCACCACTTCATGCCCGGCGAACTCGAGCGACAGCACCAGCGCCTGCAGCACGTCCTGGTTGTCTTCCACCAGGGCGATCCTGAGCGCATGCTGGGGGTGCGGGGCCGGCACCGGCGCGGCGTCGGCCAGGCTCAGCACTTCTGGCAGTTGCACCGCGAACACGGAGCCATGCCCCGGACGCGATCGCAAGCGCATTTCCAGCCCGAGCAAGCCCGCCATCTTGGACACGATGGCCAGACCCAGGCCGCTGCCCTGGTTGCGCGAGTCGTCGGTGAGTTGCGTGAACTCCTCGAACACGAGCTGGGTCTGCTCCTCGGGAATGCCCACGCCCGTGTCCCAAACCTCCAGCCACAGGCGACCCTGGCGACGCCGGCAGGCCAGCAGCACGCCGCCATGCTTGGTATAGCGCACGGCGTTGCTCACGATGTTGCCGACGATGCGGCGCAGCAGCAGTTCATCGGTGTGCACCACGGCCTCGCAACAGCGCATGCGAAGGCGCAACTGTTTGCGAGCCGCCTCCGCTACATGGGGCGCAATCAGGCCGTTGAGGAAGGCTTCCATGGCAAAGCGGTGATGGTTCGGGCTGATCACGCCGGCCTCGAGCTTGCTCACGTCGAGCAGGTCGGACAGCAGTTCAGACAGACGCGCCACACTGTCCTGGATGTGGCCGACGATGGCGTTTTGTTCCGGCGTGCCCTGTGTGAGCACGCTGGCAAACAGCGAGATCGCCGACAGCGGCTGGCGCAGGTCGTGGCTCACCGCAGCCAGAAAGCGCGATTTGGCGCGACTGGCGTTTTCGGCGGCCGCACGGGCGGCCTTCAACTCGTCGGCGGCGTGCTTGCGCGCCGTGATGTCGCGCAGCGACACGTGGATGGCCGCCCCACCGGAGTAATTTACCGCGGTTCCCTGCACCTCCACATCGATGACCGTGCCGTCGAGGCGCAGGAACCTGGACTCCACCATGGGCTCGATTTCTCCCCGGTCGATGATGGCCTGCATGCGCGCGGTCTGTGAGCCGCGAAAATCGGGATGAATCAATTCGAGGGTCTGGTGGCCAACCAGTTGTTGCGCCGAACTGGCGCCAAACAGCCTGACGGCGGCTGGATTCACGAAAATTATGGTTCCCAAGCGGTGCACCAGGATAGCCTCGGGCGTCCAGTCGGCCAGGGCCCGGTAGCTTTCCTTGACCTCTCGCATGGCCTGCTCGCGTTGCGCCAGGGTGTGCAGCAGGTGATTGAAGCCCGTGATCAGTTCACCGATTTCATCCTGTCGGGCGATGGGCAGGGGCTGTGGCGGTTCTCGCGAGCCTGTCAGCAGGGCCAGCGACTTCACGGTAGAGAGCAGCGGCGACAGTTCGCGCCGCATGAGCCACCAGATCAGCGCGCCTGCAGCGAAAGTGAGCGCCAAAGTTGCCAGCAGCAGTTGTTCCTGCAGATGCTGTATCGGCGCGAAGGCCTCCGCGGTGGGCAGCGAGGCCACCAGAAACCAGTCGGCCGCCGGTATGCTTTTCACTGCGGCGAGTCGCTCCACACCGGGTGTGCTGACGTAGGCCACGGAACCTTCGAAGCCCTGCAACGCGCGGTCGATCATGGGCACCACGCCCGGGCCCGGCAGCTCGCTCATGATGCGGCTTTTGTCGGACGAGGTGACGATCATCCGTTGCTGGCGTGCCACGACCGAGTAGCCGCTCGCATCGCCGTAGCGGCTCTGGGCCACCGTGTCGAGAAAGTTCGGCCGGGCCAGGTCGATGACGCCCGACAGGCTGCCGATGACCAAGCCTTTCCGGTCGAAGATTGGCACGGTCAGCGCCAGCATCGGCGACAGCCGCTTCTTGCCAATGACAGGGCCGCCGATACTCGTCCTGCCCTGCTGGAGCGCTGCAGTGATCGAATCACGCTCGGCGTAGTTCACGCCCAGCCGTCCGGCCGTGCGGGGAAAGTCCGCCAGTACCGTGCCAGCCAGATCCGTGACGATGCTGCCGTCGTTGAACTGTTGCTGAAAAATGGACTGCTGCTCCAGCAGCGCCTGTACACGTTCCGGCGTGGCCAGATCGGCGGGCCTGATCTCGGCGGCGACGGTTCGCAAGGCCCGCAAGCGGTCCTCGAGTTCGGTGTTGAGGCCGGCCGCGATCATGGCGGCGCCGGACAGTTGCTGCTCGCCCAGCAACTGCGCCATGTCGGCGCGCAGCAGCCGTCCCGTGTACAGCGCCAGCGACCAGATGCACAGCAGGAAGATGAGCAGAGTGAGCAGCGTCACCCGCGTCTTGATCGACAAATTCCGCAGCATGTTCAGTGCGGACCTCATGCTGCAGGCGCTTTGGCTGGCCGCGTGCCAGCGCCGCGCAGCCAGCCGCCAACGATCAGCAGTTGTGCCGCGTAGTAGCTGCCCAGCACCCAGAGTTGGGCCAGCGGCAGCGGCTGCACGAACTTGTTGCTGGCGAGCAGGGCGTCGCTCAGCATGAAACAGCCCGCACCCACGGCGATCAGCAGGGTGGAGCGACTTGGCAGCGCGGCGGCGCGCCCCAGGGCCTGTGCGGCCATGAGGGCGATTACGGCGACGTAAACCGCCACCGGCAGCCGCAGCGCAGCGGGCAGGCCGCCGGCCCAGAGAAAGGCGTACATGGCAGCGCCCACGCCCAGCGTTGCCGCCAGTGCGGCGCGGCGCGGGAACCAGGGCGCATCCTGGCGCAGCAGCACGATGTAGGCCAGGTGCGCCAGTAAAAAGGACACCAGACCCGGGATGAAGAAGCCTTCGACCATGAGGAAACAGTCCCCGACGAGCGAGCCGGCCAGCGCCGCCAGCAGCCAGCCCCGTCCCGTCCCAGCCTCAGGCGCGCGCGCCACGGTGTACAGGGCCAGCAGCATGGTCAGGGGCTTGGCCACCAAGTGCAGCTCGTTCAGTCCGGCCGCGCTGCTGAAGGTGGCCAGGACCGCGCAGGCTATCAACCAGGCTTCCCGGGACGAGATCCATCCCCGCAAGGCGGCGCCAAAGCCCGGCAGGACGCAGGCCAGCAGCAGCGCTGCCGCGAGGCCTGTAGGGGAGAAAAGCGGGTTGCTGGTCATGGCCCATTCTCGGTGGGAATGGGGCGGCCTACAAAGGTGTCAACCCTGACGCGCGCCAGAAGTCCATGGCCCATAGGTTTTCCCAATGAATAGCTTAGAGATAATGATTTAGCCTATTCAATAGACCTTCACTATAATTTGACGATGGCGAAAAATTGCCATGACACGATTTTTTCAACCCACAGGAGTTCCGCATGTCCCTCATCAATACCCAAGTCAAACCGTTCAAGGCCCAGGCCTTCCAGACCGGCAAGTTCTTTGAAGTCACCGAAGCCACGCTCAAGGGCAAGTGGTCGGTGCTGATGTTCTACCCCGCCGACTTCACCTTCGTGTGCCCGACTGAACTCGAAGACCTGGCCGATCACCACGCCGAGTTTCAGAAGATGGGCGTGGAAGTCTATGGCGTGTCCACCGACACCCACTTCGCGCACAAGGCCTGGCACGACACCTCGGACGCCATCAAGAAGGTCAACTACGCGTTGATCGGCGACCCCACCGGCACGCTGACGCGCAACTTCGACGTGATGATCGAAGAAGCCGGTCTCGCGCTGCGCGGCACCTTCGTGATCAACCCCGAAGGCCAGATCAAACTGTGCGAAATCCATGACAACGGCATTGGCCGCGATGCCAGCGAACTGCTGCGCAAGGTTCGTGCTGCCCAGTACGTTGCCAGCCACCCAGGTGAAGTCTGCCCCGCCAAGTGGACCGAAGGCGCTGCCACCCTGAAGCCTTCGCTGGACCTCGTCGGCAAGATCTAAATAACTGACGGGGCCGACGCGCCAGGCGCGGGTCTTTCGCCCCTGAAGTTCTCTCCCAAAATCTGTTCTGCAGCCGGTTCAAAAGACCGGCGGTGGCGCAGTGCGGGCTGCTGACGACAAGCCGTCAGGCGGCCGGCTTTCCAAATTGTTTGATTGAAAGGATTTCACCATGTTGGACGACGATCTCAAGGCGCAACTCAAGGCCTATCTGGAGCGGGTGCAGCGGCCGTTCGAACTGGTGGCTTCCCTGAACAATTTGGACAGCTCCACGCAGATGCAGCAGTTGCTGCACGGCATCGCGGCCCTGTCCGACAAGATCACAGTGCGCACCGATGGCAAGGACGCGCGCCAGCCGTCGTTCGCACTGCAGCGTCCCGGCGCTGATATGGACCTGCGCTTTGCCGCCATTCCCCTGGGCCATGAGTTCACCTCGCTGGTGCTGGCCCTGCTCTGGACCGGCGGGCACCCGCCCAAGGTTGAGCCCGAAGTCATCGAGCAGATCAAGGCGCTGGACGGCGACTACCGCTTCGAGGTGTACATGTCGCTGAGCTGCCACAACTGCCCGGACGTGGTGCAGGCGCTGAGCCTGATGGCCGTGCTCAATCCGCGTGTGCACACCGTGGTGATCGACGGCGGCCTGTTCCAGGGCGAAGTCGAGGCGCGCCAGATCATGGCCGTGCCCAGCGTGTTCCTGAACGGCGAAGCCTTCGGCTCGGGCCGCATGGGCGTGGAAGAGATCATCGCCAAGCTCGACAAGGGCGCTGCCGCGCGTGACGCCGCCAAGCTCAGCGCCAAAGAACCCTTTGAGGTTCTGATCGTCGGTGGTGGCCCGGCCGGCGCCGCGGCGGCCGTCTATGCAGCGCGCAAGGGCATCCGCACCGGCGTCGTGGCCGAGCGCTTTGGCGGCCAGGTGAACGACACGCTGGCGATCGAAAACTACATCTCGGTGCTGGAGACCGACGGTCCCAAATTCGCCGCCGGTCTGGAAGCCCAGGTCCGCCATTACGGCGTGGAAATCATGAACCTGCAGCGTGCCGCCACGCTGATTCCCGCGACCGAACCCGGTGGCCTGATTGAAGTGCAGATGGCCAACGGCGGCTCGCTGAAAAGCCGCACGGTGATCCTGTCGACCGGCGCGCGCTGGCGCAATGTCAACGTGCCCGGTGAAGACCAGTACCGCAACAAGGGCGTGGCCTACTGCCCGCACTGCGACGGTCCGCTGTTCAAGGGCAAGCGCGTGGCGGTGATCGGCGGGGGCAACTCGGGCGTGGAAGCGGCCATCGACCTGGCCGGCATCGTGGGTCATGTGACGCTGCTGGAATTCGACAACGCCTTGCGCGCCGACGCCGTGCTGGTCACCCGGCTGAACAGCCTGGCCAACGTGACGGTGCACACCGGCGCGCAGACCAGCGAAATCAGCGGCGACGGGAGCAAGGTCAATGGCCTGACCTACATCGACCGCGCCAGCCAGGCAAGCCACCTGGTGGCGCTGGAAGGCGTGTTCGTGCAGATCGGACTCGTGCCCAACACCGAATGGCTCAAGGGCACGCTGGAGCTGAGCCCGCGCGGCGAGATCGTCATCGACGCCAAGGGTCAGACCAGCCTGCCGGGGGTCTTCGCCGCCGGTGACGCAACCACCGTGCCTTACAAGCAGATCGTGATCGCCGCGGGCGACGGCGCCAAGGCCGCCTTGAGCGCCTTCGACCACCTGATCCGCACGCCAGCCGCAAGCTGACACGGCCAGGGGGAGGCTGCATCGGGGTCAAGCAAAATACCCCGGTGCTGCAAATCCTGACTGTCACCTTTCCCTTCTTCGCGCTGGTACTGGCGGGCTACGTGGCGGCGCGCCGCGCCATGCTGCCGCTGGAGGCTGTTGGCGGCCTGAACAGCTATGTGCTGTTCTTTGCCCTGCCGTGCATGCTGTACCGCTTCGGCTCCAGCACGCCCTTGGCGCAACTGCTCGATCCGGCGGTGTTTTTTCTCTACCTGCTGTGTGCTTTTCTGGTGGTGGGCTTCACCGTGGCCATCAGCCTGAACGCGCGCATCGGCTGGAACGACGCGGCCTTCGGCGCCCTGGTGGCGGCGTTTCCGAATACCGGCTTCATGGGCGTGCCCCTGCTCGTGGCGCTGCTGGGTCCGCGCGCCGCCGGCCCGTCCATCCTGGCCGTGGCGCTGGACATGATCTTCACTTCCTCGCTGTGCATCGCGCTGTCGCGCCTGCACGGCGGGCGGCAGCGCAGCGGCAGCGGGCCGTCGATGCGCGTGGCGTTGAAAAGCGCCGCCCTGGGCGTTCTGAAAAATCCCTTGCCCTGGGCCATCGTGGCGGGTGGCTTGAGCTCGGCGCTGCAACTGGAGTTGCCCAAACCGCTGCTCAGCACCCTGGGGCTGCTGGCGGATTCGGCTTCGCCCGTGGCCTTGTTCACCATCGGCGCGGTGCTGGCGCGCGCGCAGATCCTGGCCCGGCGCGGCCAGCATCCCCCGCTGCCGCTGCGCGACTATGTTCCGGTGGCGCTGATCAAGCTGCTGCTGCACCCGCTGCTGATGTGGGGCCTGGGCCTGCTCGCCATGGGACTCGGCCTGCCGCTGGACCGTTACACCCTGACCGTGCTGGTGCTGCTGGCGGCCCTGCCCAGCGCCAGCAACGTGTCGCTGCTGGCTGAGCGCTTTGGCGCCGACAACGGGCGCATCGCCCGCATCATTCTGGTGTCGACCACGCTGGCTTTTTTCACCTTCTCAACGGCGGTGGCATGGCTGCGGGTTGACGCAGGATAGCAGCCGTTTCAACGTCGCTTGACATACCCCGTGGGGTATGTGATAGACTGGGCGCATTCGTCAACCGCTCAAGCGTCAGGCTTTCCATGAAAAAGATTTTTCCCCTTCGCGTGCAGGTGCTGGCCCTGGGCTGCGCCCTGAGCCTGGGTGCGCTGGCACAGGCCGCGCCGCAGGTGGCGGTGACGCAGGCGCTGGCGCGTGGCGTGTCCAGCGGATTCGAGCTCGATGGCGTGATCCAGCCGGTGAAGCAGGCCACCGTCGCCACCCAGGCCAGTGGCCGCATTGCCACGCTGCTGGTGAAAGCCGGCGACCGCGTCAAGGCGGGTCAGGTGCTGGCCACGGTGGACGACCGCGAAACCCAGACCGGCGTGCAGCGCAGCCAGGCGCAGGTCAGCCAGGCCGATGCCGAGTTGCGCAATGCGCAGGCCAATTTCGAGCGCACGCGCGAGCTACAGGGCAAGGGATTTGTCAGCAAGGCGGCATTGGACCAGGCTGATTCCCTGTACAAGGCCTCGCAGGCCGGGCGCGACCAGGCCAAGGCGGGAGCGCAACAATCGGCGCTGGCCCAGGGTTTCACGCGTGTCACGGCGCCGTTTGACGGCTGGGTCCAGCAGACCCTGGCCGAGGCTGGCGATCTGGCCGTGCCTGGAAAACCGCTGCTCAGCCTGTACGCGCCACTGCCGATTCGCGCCGTGGTGCAGGTGCCGGCATCGCGCGGCGACGCGGCGCGTGCCGCAAGTTCCATCGAGGTGCAGATCGGCGACGCCAGTTCCAGCCGCTGGGTCAAGCCCACGTCACGCAGCGCCCTGCCCATGGCCGACGCGGTGTCGCAAACCATCGAATGGCGGCTCGAGCTGCCGCAGGACGCGGTCACCGGCCTGGTGCCGGGGCAGCAGGTGCGGGTGCGCTTTGTCGGCGCCCAGGCCCAGCGCCGGGTCGTGCCGGCCTCGGCCGTGCTGCGTCGCGGTGAACTCACCGCCGTCTATGTCGCGCATGAAAAGGGCTTTGTCCTCAAGGCCGTGCGCCTGGGCGCCGACCATGGTGCTGAGGGCGTGGAAGTGCTGGCCGGCCTGATTGAGGGCGACCGGATCGCGCTCGATCCGGTGCAGGCCGGTTTGGCCGGGGCCCAGGCCGCCGTTGGCGCAACCCCCGTGGGCCGTTGATATGACACCAGAACGATCGAGTCGCCTGGGCGTGTCGGGCCGCATCGCCGCCGCTTTCCAGGCCAATGCCATGACGCCGTTGTTGGCGCTGGTGGCTTTGCTGCTGGGCCTGTTTGCCGTGCTGGTGACCCCGCGTGAGGAAGAGCCACAGATCAACGTCACCATGGCCAACGTGCTGATTCCCTTCCCGGGAGCCAGCAGCGTCGACGTGCAGAACCTGGTGGCGCGGCCCGCCGAGCAGGTGCTGGGACAGATCGCCGGCATCGAGCACACCTATTCCGTGGCGCGACCCGGCATGGCCGTCATGACCGTGCAGTTCAAGGTTGGCGTGCCGCGCACCGAGGCGCTGGTGCGTTTGTACGACGTGCTGAATGCCAACCAGAACTGGCTGCCGCGCGACCTGGGCACGCTCACACCCATCGTGCGCCCCAAGGGCATTGACGACGTGCCGGTGCTGGCGGTGACGCTGTGGAGTCGCGACGCGCAGGCGGCGAACGACCTGGAACGCGTGGCCAATTCGGTCGAGGCCGAACTCAAGCGCGTGGCCGGAACGCGCGAGGTGCAGACCATCGGCGGCCCGGGTCGGGCCGTGCATGTCTGGCTCGATCCGGCGCGGCTGCGCGCACGCGGCGTGGACCTGCAAAGCCTGAAGCTCACGCTGGCCTCGGCCAACGTCAGCATGCCGGCCGGCGCCGTGCTCGACACCAGCACGCCCGTGCCGCAGATGCTGAGCGTGGAAACCGGTGAATTCCTGCGCTCGGCCGACGATGTGGGTTCGCTGGTGGTGGGCGTGAACCAGGGCAAACCGGTCTTTCTGCGCGAAGTGGCGCGCATCGAGGCCGGCGCCCAGTTGCCGCAGCGCTATGTCTGGTTCACGCCGGGCGCGGCCTTCGATACCAGCCATGCCGTCGCGCAGGGCGAAGACAAGGCGGCTGCCAAGCCCGCGCTGACGGGTCAGGTCTTCCCGGCCGTGACCGTCAGCGTGACGAAGAAACCGGGTGAAAACGCGGTCGACGTGGCGCGCGCGGTGGTGCTCAAGGTCGAGTCGCTGCGCAACACGGTGATTCCCTCGGCGGTGGAAACCACGATCACGCGCAACTACGGCGAAACCGCCGCTGAAAAAGCCAACAAGCTGATCCAGAAGCTGGCCTTTGCCACCGGTTCCGTGATCCTGCTGGTGGGGCTGGCGCTGGGCCGGCGCGAAGCCGTGATCGTCGGTTCGGCCGTGGTGCTCACGCTCATGGCCACGCTCTTTGCCTCCTGGGCCTGGGGCTTCACACTGAACCGGGTGTCGCTGTTTGCGCTGATCTTCTCCATCGGCATCCTGGTGGATGACGCCATCGTGGTGGTGGAAAACATCCATCGCCATCAGCAACTCACGCCCGAGGCCGCGCTCAAAGACATCATCCCGCGCGCCGTGGACGAGGTCGGTGGTCCGACCATTCTGGCCACGCTGACGGTGATTGCGGCGCTGCTGCCCATGGCCTTTGTCTCGGGGCTGATGGGCCCCTACATGAGCCCGATCCCGATCAACTCCAGCCTGGGCATGGCGCTGTCGCTGGCGATTGCCTTCACCGTCACGCCCTGGCTGGCGCTCAAGCTGATGAAGCCGCACAGCGCTGCCTCCGCCCACGCGCACGCGGCCGCCCCGCCCAAGGGCCTGGGCCCGTTCATTCAGCGGCTGTTTGTGCGCACGCTGACGCCGTTGCTGCAAAGCGCACGTCGGCGCTGGCTGTTGCTGGGCGGCATTCTCGCGGCCCTGGCGGTGTCGATTGCGCTGGCCCTGGTGCCCACCTGGCCGATCGGCGTGGTGATGAAGATGCTGCCCTTTGACAACAAGAGCGAGTTCGCTGTGGTGCTGGAAATGCCGGCCGGCACGCCGCTGGAAAACACCGCCGCGGCGCTGAACGAGTTGGGTGCCTTTCTGGCGCAGCAGCCCGAAGTGCGCGATCTGCAGGCCTACGCCGGCACGGCCGCGCCCATCACCTTCAATGGTCTGGTGCGCCAGTACTACCTGCGCGCCGACGCGGATCAGGGCGAACTCCAGGTGAACCTGGTGGACAAGCAGCACCGCAGCGAGAAGAGCCACGCCATCGCCCAGCGCCTGCGCCCGGCGCTGGAGCAGATTGGCGCCCGCCATCAGGCGCGCGTCAAGGTGGTCGAAGTGCCGCCGGGTCCGCCCGTGATGTCGCCGCTGGTGGCCGAGGTCTATGGCCCCGACGAAGCCGGGCGCCAGCAACTTGCCGCGCGTGTGGCCCAGGCCTTTGGCCAGACCCCCGACATCGTCGGCGTGGACAGCAGCCTGAAGGAAAACGCGCCGCGCGCCTTCCTGCGCGTGCAGCGCCAGCGCGCCGAGTCGCTGGGCATTCCGGTGGCCGCCGTGGCGCAGACCGTGGCGGCGGCCTTGTCGGGCGCCGACGTGGCCTACCTGCACAACGGCCAGTCCAAGTACCCGGTGCCGGTGCGCCTGCAACTGCCGCTGGACGCGCAGATCGGCCTGGACGCCTTGCTGGCCCTGCCCATGAAGGCGGCCAATGGTCAGCTCGTTCCGCTGTCGGAGCTTGTGCGGGTGGAGCGCGGCGTCATTGACAAGCCCTTGTTCACCAAGGACCTGGCGCAGGTGAGCTACGTCTTTGGCGACATGGCGGGCAAGCTGGACTCGCCGCTGTATGGCCTGTTCAACATCCGACCCAAGCTGCTTGACGCTGCCCTGCCAAATACCGGCGCCTTGGGCGAATACTGGATCCGCCAGCCTTCCGACCCCTACCGCGAGTACGCCATCAAGTGGGACGGCGAATGGCAGATCACCTATGAGACCTTCCGCGACATGGGAACGGCCTACGGCGTGGGACTGATCCTGATCTATCTGCTGGTGGTGGCGCAGTTCAAGAGCTACCGCACGCCGCTCATCATCATGGCGCCGATTCCGCTCACGCTCATTGGCGTGATGCCGGGCCACGCGCTGCTGGGCTCGCAGTTCACGGCGACGTCGATGATCGGCATGATCGCGCTGGCCGGCATCATCGTGCGCAACTCCATCCTGCTGGTCGACTTCATCGAATTGCAGGTGAAGACCGGAATGGCCTTTCGCGACGCGGTGGTGCAGTCCGCCGCCGTGCGCACCCAGCCCATTGCCCTGACCGGACTGGCAGCGATGATCGGCGCCTTTTTTATCCTGGACGACCCGATCTTCAACGGTCTGGCGATCTCGCTGATCTTCGGCATCCTGGTCTCCACCCTGCTCACGCTGGTGGTGATACCGGTGCTGTATTACGCCGTGTACCGCAAGGAATACGAGCCCCTTTCCCCCAACCCCCATTGACTATTTTTTCAGGAGTCACACCATGACCGTCGAACGTTACATCCGCATCATTGCCGGCCTTTTCATCATGATCTCGCTGGCCCTGGGCGTGCCCGGCAGCCCGCTGTTCGTGAGCCAATGGGCATTGGCCTTCACCGCCTTTGTCGGCGCCAATCTGTTCCAGTTCGGCTTTTCCAACTGGTGCCCGCTGGGCATGATCCTGAAGAAGCTGGGTGTGCCGGAGTCCAAGGCAGGCTGCTGCTGAGCATGGGTTGCCGGCTCCGTCATGGCGAGGAGCGAAGGCGACGCGGCAACCGCGCCGTTGGTATGCGCAAAAAAATAGCGCACGACGTTGAGGTGCATCACTCCGCTGTCCGGTGCATGACAGCTTGCAAGCCTAAACTCAGGATTACTGCAACCCCGGCATCACCATGACAAGCTCTGCGACTCCTTTGAAATTTCTCGGTGCCGGCTGGTTCTCCAGCGTCATGGGATTGTGCGGACTGGCGCTGGCCTGGCATCGCGCTGCGCCACGCATGGGCGAGATGGCCGACGCGGCGGCGCTGGTGCTGGGTGGGCTGGCGGCGCTGTGCTTTGTTATTTTGCTGGGCTTTTACCTGCAGCGCCGCTCTCGCCACCCGCAGGCTGCGGTGGAGGACTTTCGCCATCCGGTGCGCCATCCGTTTGTCGCGATGTTGCCGATTTCCATGGTGCTGCTGGCGGCGGTGGCGGTGAACCTGTTTGGCCCCAAGCTGTGGTTGACCGTGCTGTGGCTGGCCGGGTCGGCCTGGCAGTTCGCCGTCACGCTGTGGCTGCTGTCGCGCTGGTTCAACGGCAGCAAGGACGGCGGTCTGGCCTGGGCCGGCGTGACACCGGTGCTGTTTTTGCCGGTGGTGGGCAATGTGCTGGTACCACTGGCCGGTGTGCCCTTGGGTTTTGAGGTCTGGTCGCTGGCGCAGTTCGGTATCGGCCTGTTCTTTTGGCCCTTGATCATGCTGCTGCTGTTCGTTCGCATCGCTGTTCAAGGCATGTGGCCCGAGCGCCTCATGGCGTCGACCTTCATCACCGTGGCGCCGCCGGCCGCGGTCGGACTGGCGCTGTTGCAATGGGGCGCACCTGTCGCGCTGGCCTGGATGGCTTGGGGTGTGGCGCTGTTTTTTCTGCTCTGGTCGGCGCAGGTCTTCAGGCGCGTGCTGGCCCAGCCTTTTTCCATGGCGTTCTGGGGCATGTCGTTCCCGCTCACCGCTTTTTGCGCCCTGACCTTGCGCCTGGGTCAGGGTGAGCCGGCCTGGTTTGGCGCGCTCGGCATGTTGCTGCTGGCACTGAGCACCCTGGTGGTGGCGGCCCTCGTTCTGGCCACCTACAAGGGCCTGCGCGCCAGCACGCTGCTGGTGCCCGAACAGATCGCGTTGCTGGAGGCCAAGCCATGATTTACGCCGCACTCAAGAGCATCCACCTGCTGTCCATCATCGTCTGGCTGGGCGGCATGGTGTTTGCCCATTTCTTTTTGCGTCCCGCCGTGGCGTCGCTGGCACCGCCGCAGCGCTTGCGTCTCATGCACGAAGTGCTGCGCCGATTTTTCCAGGCCGTGCTGCTGTCGTCCGGCCTGGCCGTGCTCAGCGGCGCCTGGATGCTGGGGCGCAGCGAGCGCCAAAGCATGCTCTGGGGTGCCCACCTGAATCTGCCGCTGGAGTGGCTGGTGATGGCCGTGCTGGGCGCGCTCATGCTGGTGATCTTTCTCTTCATTCGTTTCGCGCTGTTTACCCGCCTGACGCGCGCCGTTGCCGGCGCCGACTGGCCCGCCGGTGCAGACCTGTTGGCGCGTATCCGCCGCTGGGTGGCGGTGAACCTGTGCCTCGGCACGGTGATCGTCATCGTGACCCTTGCCGGCGTCTCCAGCTAATCAGATTTCAACTTTTCCAAGGACAGATTTATGACCGCCCCGCAATTGCCTGAATCCGGTCCGCAAAGTGCCCCGGCTGCAGAGCCCGACAGCTCCGAACAGGTTGTGCATTCACTTTACGCAGCGCACAAGAAGATCTATCCGCGCAGCGTCACGGGGCTGTTCTCGAAGTGGCGCTGGGCCCTGGTGTGGCTCACGCAGATCATCTTCTACGGGCTGCCCTGGCTCGAGTGGGGGCAGCGCCAGGCCGTGCTGTTTGACCTGACGGCGCGGCGCTTCTATATCTTCGGCCTGGTGCTGTATCCGCAGGACTTCATCTACCTGACCGGTCTGTTGGTGATTTCCGCGCTATCGCTGTTCCTGTTCACCGCCGTCGCGGGAAGACTGTGGTGCGGCTACGCCTGCCCGCAAACCGTCTACACGGAAATCTTCCTGTGGATAGAGCGCAAGCTCGAGGGCGACCGCTCCATGCGCATGCGCCGCGACGGCGAACCCATGACGGTGGAAACGGCGGCGCGCAAGACCGGCAAGCAGCTGTTGTGGGTTGCCTTCGCGCTGTGGACCGGGTTCAGCTTCGTCGGCTACTTCACGCCGATCCGCGAACTCGGCTGGCAATTCATGGAGTGGGAGATCAACGCCTGGGAAATCTTCTGGATTTTCTTCTACGGCTTTGCCACCTACGGCAACGCCGGTTTCATGCGCGAACAGGTGTGCAAATACATGTGCCCTTATGCGCGCTTTCAAAGCGCCATGTTCGACCACGACACGCTGGTCGTGACCTACGACGAGCAGCGCGGCGAACCTCGTGGTTCGCGTTCGCGCAAGGCCGATCCGGGCAAGCTGGGGCTGGGCGCCTGTGTCGACTGTGACCTGTGCGTGGTGGTGTGTCCGACGGGCATCGACATCCGCAAGGGTCTGCAGTACGAGTGCATAGGCTGTGGTGCCTGCGCCGACGTGTGCGATACGGTGATGGACAAGATGGGTTATGCGCGCGGCCTGGTCAAGTACTCCACGCAAAACGCCGTCAAGCAGGGCTGGTCCCAGGCGCAGATCCTGCGTCACGTGTTCCGGCCCCGGGTGCTGATCTACACCAGCGTGCTGGCGAGCATCGTCGTGGCCATGGGCGTGAGCCTGGCCGTGCGCATTCCCTTCAAGGTCGACGTGGTGCGGGACCGCGCGGTGATGGCGCGCGAGGTGGAAGACGGAAAAATCGAGAACGTCTACCGCCTGCAACTCATGAACGCGACCGAGTCGGCGCAGTCATTTCACATTGGCGTGAGCGGCTGGTCGGGGCTGGAGATTGAAGACAAGGCCGACTTCACGGTCGATGCGGCAGCGTCGCGCTGGGTGGTGTTGCACGTGCGCTCGCCCGCCGACGCGACCCATGCGGGTTCGCAACCGATCCACTTCGAGATCGAATCGCTCAAGGGCCTTGGTAAACTGTCCGAAAAGTCGGCATTCCTGACCCCGCGCTGAGCCGAACCCCGTTAATCCTCAAAAAAGTTGCCTTGCCATGCTGAACATCCTGAAAATGACGCGCCGCGGCCTGATTGCCTGCCTGGCGCTGGCCACTCTGACATCGGCATTTGCCGGCGCTGACATGAGCGCCCCGGACGCTCTGGCCGCGAGCCAGGCGGCCAAGCTCACGCTGATTGACGTGCGCACGCCGGCCGAGTGGAAGGAAACCGGCTCACCCCTGGGGGCGGCGCGCATCGACATCAACCAGTCCAAGGGTGACGCAGGCTTTCTCGAAGCCGTGCTCAAGCAGACCAAGGGCAACAAGAGTGCCCCGGTGGCGCTGATTTGCCGCAGCGGCAGTCGCAGTTCGAAGGCGCAGAGTTTCCTGGAGTCGCAGGGTTTCACCCAGGTCTTCAATGTCAAAGAAGGCATGTCGGGTAGCGGCGCTGGACCGGGCTGGATCAAGCGCGCCTTGCCCGTGCAATGAACGTCTGATGCAAGGTCTGCCATGAAGACCGGCGCCAAGCTGCGCAGCGTGATTCCGATTCAAACCGAAGCCGCGTGGCGCGGCGCCGCCGATTGCCGCAGCTGTGCCACGCATGATCTGGGGCTGTTCGCCAAACTGAATGACCGTGATTTTGGCCTGATCCACTCACCCATCGACGTGCTCGGTCACGCAGCCGCGTCGGTGCTGTATGCCCAGGGGGCCGAGGCGCAGGGTGTCTTCTGTGTGCGCTCCGGCATGCTCAAGCTGGTGCGTTTTTCCGCCGACGGGCGCCAGCGCATTGTGCGGGTGCTGCGCGTGGGCGACGTGGCCGGACTCGAAGCGCTGGGCACCGCGCACTATGACAACCAGGCTGTGGCCTTGAGCGAGTTGTCGGTGTGCCGCATTCCCCTGTCGGTCGTGCATACCCTGGCCGGGAACAGCCCGCGTCTGCACCAGAGCCTGATGGAAAAGTGGCAGCAGCAGTTGCGCGAGGCCGACGACTGGCTGGCCGATATGAACTTCGGTACCGCTCGCCAGCGCGTGGCCAGCCTGGTGCTGAAGATGCGTGGTCACGTCGACGCGCAGGTGGTCACGCTATTTTCCCGCGAAGACATGGGCGCCATGCTCGACCTGAAACTCGAAACCGTGAGTCGAGAAATCAGCGCACTGGTGCGCGATCGGGTGCTCGAGCAACTCGACAAGCAGGGCCGCGTTTACCGCCTGCTGCAACTGGAACTGCTGCAGCCCAACTGATGCTGTCAGTCGCTGCGCTCGCTCACTGTTTGGCTGGCCAGCCACAGACAGGCGCCGCCCAAGAACAGGGCCATCAGCGCCGCGACCGCATTCACGGCGCCAAGAGTCAGGCTGTGGAAGATGCGCACGCCCAGCAGCACAAACAATATGCCGACGACGCCGTTGAATACGCTGAAAAGGGTTTTCATGTGAGCTTCAGTGTTCAGGGCAGGGTGGGATAGGCCAGGCGCGCGCTGCGCTTGGCGCTGTTCCTGGCAGGGCGAACCTGCAGGCTGGAAATGGTCTGGCGGCACTTGGCCAGGGCACTGGAAATGATGCTGGCCAGGGCGAGGCTGCGCTGCTGTCGGGCCGACTGAATGTGGTCCTGGATGTCGAGGTAGCTGTGTTCCATGATGGTGGATCTTTCTGTGGGTTGCAGCCCTTCTTGAGGGCATGGGTGCTACGATAAGGCCGATGGTGCGGCGCAGCAAACGATCAATTCTCATCCGACGAAGCAATAAAACTCATCCATGTCCTACCGCCTGCCGCCACTGAATTCCCTGCGCGCCTTTGAAGCCGCCGCGCGCCACCTCAGCTTCAAGAACGCCGCGGTCGAGTTGTCGGTCACGCCCACGGCGGTGAGTCACCAGATCAAGCTGCTCGAAGATTTTCTCGACCTGCCGCTGTTTCGCCGCCTGGCGCGCGCGCTGGAGCTCACCGCCGAAGGCGAGGCCATGCTGGCCAAGGTGCGCGAGGGCCTGGAGTGCTTTGCCGCAGCCGTGGAAAACACCCGTCAGCTGGTCTCCAAGGGGCGCCTCATCGTGGTCGCACCGCCTTCCTTTGCCACGCGCTGGCTGGTGCCGCGCCTGCGGCGCTTGGCGCTGGCCGCGCCGGACTTGAACCTGCACGTGATCCGATCACTGAACGCCGTCGATGGCGACCTCCCGCCAGGATCGATGGCGCTGGACAGCGTGGATCTGCGCGAAGAGGACTCGGCCGTGGTGATCCGCTTTGGCGGCGGCAACTATCCCGGTTTTCGCGTCGACCGGGTTTTTGGCGCCGACTACATCGCCGTTTGCAGTCCGAAATACCTGGCCGCGAATGCGCTGCACGAGCCCGCCGACATGGGCCGTCAGGTGCTGCTGCACGACGACGCCATGGCCGGAGAGCACACGATTCCGGGTTGGGAAGAGTGGTTTCGGCTGGCCGGTGTCAACGGCGTGGACAGCAACGCCGGCCCCCACTTCAGCGACTCGGACCTGGTGTTTGTCGCCGCGCTCGACGGACAGGGCGTGGCCCTGGCTTCGAGGCCCCTGGTGGCTGCGGCGCTGGCGCAAGGCAGCCTGGTCTCGCCCTTTGATGTCGCCGTGGGACGCCAGTACGCCTACTACCTGGTGACTCCCGAGGCCATCGCGGCGCGTCCTGCCGTGGAGGCCTTTCGTCAATGGCTGGGCGACGAAGCCAGGATGGAAGAGCCGGGCCCGAGTTGATCGACATTCAGGACGGGCTGCGGCGCAGCAGTTGACGCAGAAACCCGGTCAGTGCGAGGCACCAGGCGACGAAGCAGACCCACACCATGAGCTCGGAAATCCACTCCAGCGGTGCGAATTCAGCGGCCAGTCCCAGGCGCCCGCTGGCCACGGCGTACATGCCCAGCGGAAATACGAAGCTCCACTGCACGGGCTCGTAGCGCAACGGGAGTCTGTGCACCCCATGTTTCCAGACGAAGAACATGAGCAGCATGGGAATCCACCAGGTGGCCCAGGCCCAGATCAGCATCGTCATGCCGTCCACGAAGGGGCGCTGCGTCAGCAGAAACGGCAGCAGCGGGTCGCCGGTCAGCAGGCTGGTGCCGGCATTGGCGCAGATCGCCGCCGCCCCCATCACGACCCACAGCAGCGGCGACACCTGCTCGGGCTTGAGCGTCAGAAAGAAGATGCGGTAGCAAAACAGCGTCACGAAGATGCCGTAGAAGGCCAGACCCAGGCCCCACAGCATGTGGATTTCCACCATCATGAATTTGGCGTAGGGGCCGAGTTCGGGTGCGATTCGAGCTCCCAGCAGCACCAGCGATTGCGTGCCGACGATGGAGATCAGCCAGCCTCCGTGCACGATGTTGACGTTGTGCTCGTGCGTCAAGAAAGTCAGCACGCTGAAGCTGAGGTAGAGCAGGGCACACCAGGCAAGAAAGGCCAGCACCCAGCAGGCCATGGCCAGTGCGCTGTGGCCGCGTGCCTGCAGCAGCAGGCCGACGATGGCCGTCGCCGCCACCAGGGTGAAATAGGAAAACACCATGCGCGGATTCAGCAGGTCGATGCGCACCGCGGGAAAGTAGCGCCATGCGCGTGCCGTGCTGAGCGCCAGCAGGGCCAGCCAGACCGCGATGGCGACCAGGTAAAGTCCTTGCGCCAGGGCATCGAAGTGCAGCATGGAAAAACCGGTGGACAGAATTCCACTGGCCATGACCATGGCGAAGTTGCCCGGGTGCAGGGATTGCAGCCAGACCGATTTCGGCGCAACCGTGGACGCCGTGGCCTTGTTCAACTCGATGACTCACTGGGTTGTGCGGGCAGTGTCGGGTCCGGCGCATAGTTCTTGCCCAGCACCAGCCAGTCCGCGCCGAACAATTCGAACGGGTGCTGCGTGCGATCGGAGCCGTTGCCGCACAACATGGCGCCGGTCGCGCAGTATTTGTCGCAGCCCCAGCAGATCAGCTCGGGCCTGGACGGGTGTAGGGGAAATTTTTTTTTCATGTGGGGTGCCGCCATGGCAGTGCAAATCCGCGCGCACAGCTCCCGGGTCATTCTAGGGTTCGAAGCCGCGCCCTGCCTTGGGATGGCTTAAGAATCTTGCGTGTGGTGGCGTTAGCGGGCCGTGGTCTGTGGTCCATCGGCGCTACCATGGCATGGCTTTGCCGGTATTTTTAGCAATGCGCCGCGCTGTGCCCGGTGCCGGCCCCTGAAGCGACCGCTCCACCCTTTATTCACTCCTTCGAGATCAACCATGCAAAAGAAATTCAAAATCGCCGTCATCGCCGGTGACGGCATCGGCAGGGAAGTCATGCCCGAGGGCTTGCGCGTGCTGCAGGCCGTGGACCAGCGCTTCCAGCTGGGGCTGGAGTTCGTGCATTTCGACTGGGCGCACTGCGACTATTACCTGGAGCACGGCAAGATGATGCCGGACGACTGGAAGCCGCAGCTCAGCGGCTTCGATGCGATCCTGTTCGGCGCTGTCGGCTGGCCGGCCACGGTGCCGGACCACATCTCGCTCTGGGGTTCGCTGCTCAAGTTCCGACGCGAGTTCGACCAGTATGTGAACCTGCGTCCGGTGCGCCTGTTCGAAGGCGTTCCCTGCCCGCTGGCCGGGCGCAAGCCGGGCGACATCGAGTACTTCGTGGTGCGCGAGAACACCGAGGGCGAATACACCTCGCTGGGCGGCATCATGTACGAGGGCACGGAGCGCGAGATCGTGATCCAGGAGTCGGTGTATTCGCGCCACGGCGCGGACCGGCTGCTGAGGTTCGCCTTCGAGCTGGCGCAAAGCCGTCCGCGCAAGCATCTGACCCTGGCCACCAAGTCCAATGGCATCGCCATCAGCATGCCCTGGTGGGACAAGCGCGCCGACGCCGTGGGCGTCGACTACCCCGAGGTCACGCTGGACAAGCAGCACATCGACATCCTGAGCGCGCGCTTCGTGCTGCAGCCGGGTCGCTTCGACGTGGTGGCTGCCACCAACCTGTTCGGCGACATTCTGTCCGACCTGGGTCCGGCCACCACCGGCACCATCGGCCTGGCGCCTTCGGCCAATCTCAACCCGGAGCGCAACTTCCCCTCGCTGTTCGAACCGGTGCACGGCTCGGCGCCCGACATCTACGGCAAGAACATCGCCAATCCCGTTGCCATGGTGTGGTCGGGCGCGCTCATGCTGGACTTCCTGGGCCACGGCCAGGGCGTGATGCGCGAGGCCCACGACGCCATCGTGCGCGCCATCGAGACCGTGCTGAAACAGGGCCCGCGCACGCCGGACCTGGGTGGCGATGCCTCCACCACGGGCATGGGCGAGGCCCTGGCGGCGCAGATCGCGGGCTGACCGCAAGTCGCCACATCCTTGGCATAGCGCAAGCGCGACACGGGGTGGTTTGCCTAAAATGGCAGGCTCCACTTCACTTTCGCACCATGCCCGCATCCGCGCCAGCGCGCTCTTTTGACCTCATTCTGTTCGACTTGGATGGCACCCTGATCGAGACCGCTCCCGAACTGTGCGATGCGCTCAACGACACGCTGTTCGAGGCCGGTCTGCCGCAGGTGGAGTTGGAGCAGGTGCGCCGCTGGATCGGCCACGGCACGCGCGACCTGGTGACTCGGGCCCTGGCCAGCGCGCGCCACAGCAGCGCCGAGAGTGTGCGCACAAGCCCCGAGTTGAACGAGTTGTTGGCCCGTTTTGATCACCATTACCCGCTGCGCTGCGGCACCACCAGCCACCTCTACCCCCACGTGCGCGGGGTGTTGCTGGCGCTGCGCGCGCAGGGGGTGAAACTGGCCTTGTTGACGAACAAGGACGAACGCTTCACCCGTGTGGTGCTCGACGCGCACCACCTGACACCGCTGTTTGACCGCGTTGTCAGCGGCGACAGTTTTCCCCGCAAGAAGCCCGATCCCATGGGCGTTCTGGCCTGTCTGGTGCAGTTCCAGGTGAGGCCTGAGCGGGCGCTGTTTGTCGGTGATTCGGCCATCGACGTGGCGACGGCGCGCGCCGCCGGCGTTACAGTCTGGGCCTTGCCCTATGGCTACAACCAGGGCTTGCCGATAGCGGACGCGGCGCCCGACCGGCTCATTGCCGATTTTTCTGCGTTGCTGCAAGACCTGCAGTCGCAGCCCGTTTTAACCACTGTTCCAGGAGAATGAATATGGCGATCAAGGTTGGCATCAACGGTTTTGGCCGTATCGGACGCATGGTGTTTCGCGCAGCGATTCAGGACTTCTCGGACATCGAAATCGTCGGCATCAACGACCTGCTCGAGCCCGAGTACCTGGCCTACATGCTGCAGTTCGATTCGGTT
>CAIKVZ010000077.1 GCA_903830985.1 uncultured beta proteobacterium | reverse complement strand
TTCCTCCGGTGAACAGCAGTTCTCCACCGCCTCCTTGCTGGCGCAGGAAGCCGACCACGAGTTGAGCGAAAACCTGCGGGCTTTGAAAGCCATTGCCCAACAGGTGACACCGGCGCTGCTCACGCACCCCACCGAGCTCCATACCCTTTTGGACTCGCAGCTGATGCTCCCGGCGTTGTTCAACCAGGGCGTGGTGGTGCTCGACGCCAAAGGCGGGCGGCTGGCCCAGGTCGGCGTGCCGCCAGGGCAGGAACCCGTGCCCGACAGCGCGACCAGCGATGACCTGCTGCGCAACGGGCAAGCGCTGATCGGCCGCCCCTTCCTGGCGGCGGCTCTGCAGACCCCAATGTTCAGCATGGCCGCGCCGATTCGGGGTGCTCAGGGACAGATCGTCGGCGCCCTGGCAGGCACCACCAACCTGACCCGGCCCAATTTTCTGGACCGGCTGACGCAGCGCAGCTATGGGAAAACAGGCGGTTTTCTGCTGATCGCACCGCTGCAAAGACTGGTGGTCACGGCCACGGACAAGTCCCGCGTCATGGAGGCCCTGCCGGCGGTTGGTGTGAACCCCGTGATCGACCGCTTCCTCCAGGGCTACGAAGGTTCTGCCGTGATGCGCAATCCCCATGGTCTGGAAGTCCTGGCTTCAGACAAGCGCATCGCCGCGTCGGGCTGGATCATGGCCGTCGTGCTGCCGACGCAGGAGGCTTTTTCGCCCATCGTCGCGATGCAGCAGCGCATGCTGGCGGCGACGCTCGTCATCACCTTGCTGGTGGGTATTCTGGCCTGGTGGATGCTGCGCCAGCAACTTGCCCCACTCAGGGATACCGCCCTGAAACTGCGCGCATTATCGGACGGCAGCCAACCGCTGCAGCCCTTGACGATCCGCTTGCACGATGAAATCGGCCAGCTCATCGCAGCCTTCAATCGGCTCGTGACGGTCGTGGTGCAACGCGAACGCGCACTGGAAAGAAGTGAGGCCTTCAAGGAAGACATCCTGAATTCCGTGCAGGCCGAGATTGCAGTGGTGGACCGTCAAGGTGTGATCCTTGCGGTGAACGACGCCTGGCGGCGCTTTGGCGAGAACAACGGGCGTGATGAGTCGGCATGCCGATCCGACATCGGCAGCAACTACCTGGCCGCAGGCAGCGTCGCCCACGACAGTTCGCCATCGCACGACGCGACGCAAGGCGTGCTGGCCGTGCTGCAAGGCCGTTTGCCCAGTTTCCACCTGGACTATCCCTGCCACACGCCGTGCCAGCTGCGCTGGTTCAGGATGAATGTGACACCCTTGGGTCGTACCGAAATCCAGGGTGCCAGCATCACGCATACCGACATTTCAGCGCTCAAGCAGTCCGAAAGCGACGAGCAGTTCCGCAACCAGATCCTGGAAATGTTGACGCAAGGCGCGCCTTTGCTTGTGATCCTGCACGCCATTGTCCAAGGCGTGGAACAACTCCACCCCGGGATGCTGTGCAGCGTGCTACGCATCGATCCCGACGGCCAGCATCTGGGGCGCGTCGTGGCACCGAGCCTGCCGGACTTCTTCAACGTCGCAGTCGACGGCTTGTCGATTGAAAAGGACGCCGGTTCCTGCGCTGCGGCGGCGTATTCAGGCCAGCGCGTGATCGTCGCCGACATCAGCCAGCAAGCCAACTGGTCTGACGGCAGGGAACTCGCGGCGCGCGCCGGTCTGGCCGCCTGTTGGTCACAGCCGATTCGCGACTCCAGCAACCAAGTGCTGGGGGTGTTTGCCATCTACCACCGTGAAGTGCGCGAGCCGCAGGCCGCTGAACTGGCGCTGCTGGAGCGCTGTGCCCGCCTGGCTGGCCTGGCGATCGAGCGCAGCCTCTCCGCCGACGCGCTGCAAGCGAGCGAGGAGCGTTTTCACACGCTGATCGATTGGACGCGTGAGGCCATCGTTGTGCATCGCGACGGCCTGCTGATTTTCGCCAACCCGGCCGCCGTCGCCTTGTTCGGCGCAGGTTCTGAACTCGATTTGCTGGGTCGGCGCGCAACGGCCTTCGTGCACCCCGACTTTCAGGCCTGCGTTCAGGCACGCCTGGACAGCCTCACGACCCTCAACGCGTCTACGGTAGTGGCCGAGCAGGTCTATTTGCAATGCGACGGCCGCTGCATCAACGTGGAAGTCCAAAGCACGCTGGTGAACTTCGACGGCGCGCCGGCCTTCCAGGTGGGCATGCGCGACATCACGGCACAACTCGAAGCACAGCAGCAATTGCGCATCGCCGCCGTGGCCTTTGAATGCCAGGAGGCCATCGCGGTGATGGACGCAAACTTCCTGGTGCTGCGCGTCAATCAGGCCTTTACCTCGAACACCGGGTACGCCCAGCACGAGATCGAGGGCAAAACAACGGCCCTGCTGCGCTCTGATCACCAGTCTGAAATGGTCTACGATGACATCCGACGCGAACTCACGCTCAGCGGCGCGTGGCGGGGCGAGCGTTGGCATCGTCGAAAGGATGGCAGTTCTTATCTGGCGCGGGGCGGAGCGAACGTCATCAAAAATAGCAACGGCACGGTGCTGAACTATGTTTTCAATTTCATCGATGCCACCGACCAGCAGCAGCTTGAACGCGAGCGCCTGCTCGACGAGGCCAGCCACCGCAACGCGCTGGTACGCGAGGTGCATCACCGCATCAAGAACAATTTGCAGGGCGTCATCGGCATGCTGCACCGTTCCGCCAGAAAGCATCCGGAACTGTCGGGCGCCATGCAGCAGGCCATCGCCCAGGTACACGCGATCTCGGTGACTTACGGCCTGCAGGGCCGCGCCATCAGTGCAGCGGTGCTGCTGGACGAACTGGTCCGTGCCATTGCGCTGGAAAACGAGTCCCTGTGCCAGACACAGGTACTGCTGGAATTGCGCGCTGACTGGCCAGCCTGCACCCTTACCCAAGACGAAGCCGTGCCCATCGCCCTGGTGTTGAACGAACTCATCCTGAACGCCGTCAAGCACGGCCCCGTGGAGTCGGGGCAGGTGGGCATCCTGCTGCAGCCGGGCGAACGCCAGGGCGCGCTGCAGATCAGGATCAGCAATACCGGGCATTTCCCGTCAGCTGGACAAAGCGCCGACGGGCGCCACAGCGGACTGCAACTGATCGCCGCACTGATGCCGCGGCGCGGCGCCAGCATTCTGCGCATGCAGCGCGGCGACCAGGTTTTGACGGTGCTGGAACTCGAGGCGCCGGTGGTGCTCCCGCTTCATCTGGAAGCGGTTGACGAAAACAGCAGGTTCGCGCTTCAGGCTTGAGCCGCCTGCACCGAGACCGCGCAACGAGCGCCGGGGTTACAGCAAGTCCTGCACACTGGCACTGCGCCAGCGGCTAAGCTCCCAGGTCTTTTGCGTGGAGCCGTTCATGGAGAGCAGCAGCCGTTGCGCCAGCGGCGCGGCGGCGGTTGCGGCAGGTTCGACCAGCAGCACATAGCGCCCATCCTGCAGGCAGCCGACCCAGCCCAGCGCCTCAATCACCTCCAGCGGCGCCTCCAGTTGCAGCGGATCAACACGCAGCGTCTGCGCCAGTTCCAGCAGATGGCGACCCGCGCGCTGCCCCTGCAGTTCGCGCAGCAGTTCCAGCGCCAACTCAAAGCGCCAGCCCGGATGGTCAGCGCGCCGCGCAATGCCCGACAGCAGGCTGGGCAGGTAGGCGGCAATGACGGCGCCCAGCAGCACGATGAGCCACAGCACATAAACCCACAGCAGCAGGATGGGCGCCGAGGCAAAGGCCCCGTAGACGGCGGAATAGGCCGGCACATTCGCCAGGTACCAGGCCAGCACGCGTTTCGCCAACTCCAGCCCCAGCGCCACGAACACGCCGCCGCTGAATGCATGGTTCCACTTGACTTCGGTATTGGGCACATAGCGGTACAGCGCCGCCATGCCGCAGACGATGAGCGCAAACTGGAAGATGTTGAGCATCACGCCCAGTCCGCCCGACAGGGAGCCCACCCAACCGGTGGAGGCGGAAACGATGAAGGAGGTCAGTGCCAGGCTGCCCGCCAGCAGCAAGGGGCCCAGCGTCAGCACGCCCCAGTAAACCAGCACGCGCTGCGCCAAGGGGCGTGCACGGCGCACGCGCCAGATGGCGTTGAGCGTTCGGTCGATGGTGAGGATCAGCGAAATGGCCGTGACCAGCAGCACGCCTATGCCAGCCAGGCCCAGCCGGCTTGACTTGGCGGCAAACTGCGTCAGGTAGCCCATGACCTGCTTGGCAATGGGCTCGGGAATCAGGCTGTCGGAGAGCCACTGCTGCAAGGCCTGCTGCAGTTTGCCGAACATGGGGAACACCGTGAACACCGCCAGCACCACGGTGAACAGCGGCACCAGGGAGATCAGCGTGGTGAAGGTCAGGCTGCTGGCGGTGTTGCCCAGGCGGTCATCGCGAAAGCGCTGCGCCAGGGTGCGTGCGGTTTCCCGCCAGGGAAAAGTCTTCAGTGTGGCTTTAAGCGTCAGCAGCCAAGCGTCAAATTTCATGACCGCTATCATGCCACCATGGTGCGACTCGATCGCCGAGTCAGACTCCAACCGGAGTCACCTGGCCGCTGGCCATAACAGCCCTTAAAGCATTTTCCCTCTGGGGAAAGTAGGAAAACTCCCTCACGGGAGCGAGAGTGTGAGCACAAATCGATGCAGCCTTTGCGGCTACTCGATTCGAACAGGTCCGGCCCACAAGGCTGGTCCGCCACCACGGACCATCGCTTTTGCGGGGGTTTTACGGTGGCAATTGAACTGTTACAAATTTCCTGATTTGTAGCGGATCGGCTCAACGCGCGGCCAACCCGTGCGAATCAATCCTGGGCAATCGGCGCCACTCAAGGTGCCTTGTTTCTATACCGAAACCACTTCTGGAACGAAGTGACTCCGACCGTGCGTGCATTCCGAGTAATTGGGGTGTGCGAAGCCACGGTTAAAC
>CAIKVZ010000076.1 GCA_903830985.1 uncultured beta proteobacterium | reverse complement strand
CTGCGCTTGCCAAACAGCCATTTATATTTTTAATAGGAGACCAAAGGCAAAACAGCCAAGCCCAACTGCCCTCAATAAATTCCCCGCCTCCACCGGCCAGAATAGTTGACGCCGAGCGGCCAGGATAGTTGACGCGGACCAGCTTGGCCAGGATAGTTGACTTGGACTAAAACCGTGACAGTCGGCACCGGCAAAGAATTGAACACGCTACGCACATTGCAGATTGCCGAGTAACTTGCACGACGCCCCAGGGCGTTATCGTCAGGGAGGTTCGCCCTTGGGTTGCGCTGCGCCGACCACTCGTAAAAACGTGTCGAAATCTGCGCGAGGCCAGCCAAGGATTGACACACGCCGCGAGTCCAAGCTTCGCGAACTGTTCAAATTCCTGGCGCAGCTCGGGTGGGTATGACGTTGTCGCCGCTTTCCAGCGCCGCCACCAAAGCACCCCAATCGGCCATGAAGCGCCGGCGTTCTTCAAGGTGCTGACTTCGCGCATAGGCAGCCACGGCCTGGTTGGCTTCCTTGTGGTCCAGCTGGCGTTCCAGCGCCTCGGTCGACCACCCGCGCTCGCTCAGCAGGCTGCGTGCCGATGCCCGCAAACCGTGGTGGCTTTGCTTGTCGATATAGCCCATGCGCCGAAACAGGTTGTTGATGGTGTTCTCGCTGATCACGCCACCGGCGCTGCCGCCGCTGGGAAACAGACGGTCCGTGTGCCCGGACAACTCGCGAAGTTTGGGAAGTATGGCCAGCGCCTGATCAGACAGCGCCACTGTATGGGCTTGCAAGTGCTTGCCGGTTTTCATCGCAATGGCCGGAATGCGCCACTCTCGCGCCTCGAGGTCGAATTGGTCCCATTTCGCCTGCCTGAGCTCCTTGGGGCGCGTCCAGGTCAGCAGGCCAAAGCGCGCGCACAGCTTGGTCAAGGGATCTGCACGCGTTGTATCCCTCAAGTCGCGCACAAACTCTCCAAACTCGCGCCGCGTTGTCAGTGCGGGCCGGTGCTTGACGCCAGGCTTCTCGATGACTCCTCGCATCGCCGCCGCCGGATCGTACGTGGCACGGCCGGTCTGGATGGCGTAGCGGAACACCTGCCCACAAATCTCGCGCATCCGTCCTGCCGTATAGGCCGTGCCGTTCGCCGCGATCTTCTTGATCATCGCCAACACCTCTGGCGGTTTCACGTCCGCAACTGGGCGGCGGCCAATGGCCGGAAAAATGTGTGTCTCCATGTGAGCCAGGCGCTTTGAGGTAGTCCCTACAGTGCAACTCTTGGATTTCATCGCGTGCCACTCGAGGGCGACAGCCTTGAACGTATTTTGGTTCGCAGCCGCCGTCTCAGCCATTCTTTCGCGTTTGGCGATAACGGGGTCTATTCCATCCGCAAGAAGCTCACGCGCCGCTTCACGGCGCTTGCGGCTCTTTGCGAGCGACACAGCAGGGTAGACACCCAATGCCAGCGTCTTGCGCTTGCCGCCATGGGCGTAGTCCATGCGCCAGTATTTACCGCTGGCCGTCACCAGCAAATACATGTTGCCACCATCGGCGTACCTGTCGCCAGCGGGCTTTCCGCTGTGCTTAACCTGCTTCACGAACGTGTCGGTCAGTGCCATATTCGCTCCGATCTACAGTATCTCGGTCTTTCAAGTTCGCGGATACTGTAAAAAGTACTGGAAAAATTACCTGCTGATATGGTACGCCTTGGGACACGCCGGGACAAGAAAAAACCCGCTGTAGCTATAGGCTAAGCGGGTTTTGAGAATTCCTGACACGTTGTGAAACGGTCAAATGGTGCCGATTGTCGGAATCGAACTGACGACCTACCGCTTACAAGGCGGTTGCTCTACCAACTGAGCTAAATCGGCACAAGCCTTAGATTCTAACGGACGCAAGCCTACTATCTGGTTCTGCAGCTTGTCAATTGCAGCTATTTAATGCGTGTCAGCTTCGGACGTGGTCCGGAAGGCGGGGGCGGCTCATCCACCGGCTTGGTCAAAGCTGCGGTACTGGGGACAGCGGCCAAGCCCGCGCCATTGCCTGAAGCTTCGGGTGGAGTACTGGGTAACCCGCTGCGCGCTGGCGTTGCTACCGAATCCGGCGTGCCTGGCACGGGCGGTGGAAAGGCCATGCCCTGTCCATTCTCCCGCGCGTAAATCGCCACCACACGATCGATGGGGACCATGATGTCCCGCGCCACGCCGGTAAACCGGGCCTTGAATTCAATGAAATCGTTGCCCAGCTTGAGCGCCTGAGTGGCGTCAAAGCTGATGTTGAGCACGATTTCGCCGTCCTTGACGTGCTCGCGCGGCACTTTCACCGTTTCGTCCACCAGCACGGCGACGTAGGGAGTGAAACCGTTGTCGGTACACCATTCGTACAGCGCCCGAATCAGGTAGGGGCGGGTTGAAGTGCTTTGCGGCGCGCTCGTCATCGGACTTCCCGGTCTTACTTGCGCATCACTTTTTCGGAAGGTGTCAGCGCTTCAATGTAAGCCGGGCGCGAGAAGATGCGCTCGGCGTACTTCAACAGCGGCGCGGCATTCTTGCTCAGGTCGATGCCATAGTAGTCGAGGCGCCACAGCAACGGGGCAATCGCCACGTCGAGCATGGAGAAGTTGTCGCCCAGCATGTATTTATTCTTCAGAAACACCGGCGCGAGTTGGGTGAGACGATCGCGAATGTGCGCGCGCGCCTTCTCCATGGTCTTTTCTGCACCCTTGGTGGCACGCGTTTCCAGCGTGGTCACATGGACAAACAGTTCCTTCTCGAAATTGAGCAGGAACAGGCGCACGCGGGCGCGGTCCACGGGATCGCCGGGCATCAGTTGCGGGTGCGGGAAGCGCTCATCGATGTATTCATTGATGATGTTCGATTCGTAAAGAATCAGGTCACGCTCCACCAGGATGGGAACCTGGCCGTAGGGGTTCATCACATTGATGTCTTCGGGCTTGTTGTACAGGTCGACGTCACGGATTTCAAAATCCATGCCCTTCTCGAACAGCACAAAGCGGCAGCGGTGGGAAAAAGGGCAAGTTGTTCCCGAGTAAAGAACCATCATGTCAAGGACTCCTAAAAATCAAAAAGTGAGTGGTGACACCACTCACTTCTGCTGTCAATGGAAAGGGCAGGAGCCTCTTCAGAAGCCCTGCCCGGCGACGCTTTGGCGTCTGATCTGCCTAAAGTGCGCGGTTTTTTGCGCCGCGCACTGTCGTGATCTGATCAGCGAATTACTTGACTTCCTTCCAGAAGGCTCCGTTCAGGCGCCAGGTCAGGAAGGTCAACAAAGCGAGGAAGGCCAGCACCCAGATTCCGATGCTCTTGCGGGTGTTTTGCACCGGCTCGCCCATCCACTGAAGGTAGCCCACCAGGTCGCCCATGGCTTCGTCAAATTGCGCCGGCGTCATGGTCCCGGGCGTCAATTGCTCCCAACTCTTGAAGTGGTGCACTTCCTGGCCATTTTCCTGGACCGTCTCGAACACCGCGTGCCGGTTGCCCTGCAGTTCCCACATGGCATGTGGCATGGCGATATTCGGGAACGCCAGGTTGTTCCAGCCCGTGGGCTTGGCTTCGTCCCGGTAAAACGTGCGCAGGTAGGTGTACAGGTAGTCGGCACCCGTGCCGTTATCGCCAGCGCGCGAACGCGCGATCACGGTCAGATCCGGCGGGTTGGCGCCAAACCAGGCGCTCGCCTGCTTGGGGTTGATGGCAGACTTCATGGTATCGCCGACCTTGTTGTCAGTGAACAGCATCTTGTCCTTGATCTGCTGCTCGGTCAAACCCAGGTCGGTCAGTCGGTTGTAGCGCATGAACGCCGCCGAGTGGCAATTCAGGCAATAGTTGACGAACAGCTTGGCGCCGTTTTGCAGTGCTGCCATGTCCTTGCTGCGGTCAGGTGCCTTGTCCCAGGCCATGCCGCCGCCAGAGGCGTGGGCCACGGCCATCAGACCCAGACTGGTGACGAGGGCAAGGACGATCTTCTTGGTGAATCCGGTAATTGTCATGATCTTGTTCTCCCGCTCAATGCGCTTTGTAGATGACACGATCGGGGACCGGCTTGGGCTCACCGATGCGACTCCACCAGGGCATCAACAGGAAGAAGCCAAAATAGAACAACGTTCCGACCTGCGACACGCGGCCACCGATGGGTGACGGCGGCAGCATGCCCAGATAACCCAGCACCAGGAAGTTGACGACGAAAACTGCGTACAGGTATTTGTGCCAGTCCGGTCGGTAGCGGATCGACTTGACCGGGCTGTTGTCCAGCCAGGGCAGGAAGAACAGGATCACGACGCCGGCGCCCATGGCCACCACGCCCCAGAACTTGGCATCGACGAGCAACATCATCGCCACCAGGCCGACGGTGATGCCCACGATGACGGCCTTGAAGATCACCGGCATGCGCGTCTTGGCAACGGCCAGACCGGCACCCGCGATGGCACAGGCCATGAGCACGTACATCATTTCGGTGGTGATGGCACGCAGCATCGAGTAGAAGGGCGTGAAGTACCAGACCGGCGCAATGTGCAGCGGCGTCTTGAGAGAATCCGCCGGGATGAAGTTGTTGAACTCCAGGAAGTAGCCGCCCATTTCCGGAGCGAAGAAGATGATCGCGGAAAACACGAACAAGAAGGCGCTGACGGCAAAGATGTCGTGCACCGTGTAGTAGGGGTGAAAGGGAATGCCGTCCAGGGGAATGCCCTTGGCGTCCTTGTTGGCCTTGATTTCAATGCCGTCAGGATTGTTGGAACCCACTTCATGCAGCGCAATGATGTGCGCCACAACCAGGCCCAGCAGTACCAGCGGCACCGCGATGACGTGGAAGCTGAAGAAGCGGTTCAGTGTGGCGTCGCCCACCACAAAATCACCGCGCACCAGGATTGCCAAATCAGGGCCAATGAAGGGAATGGCCGAGAACATGTTCAGAATCACCTGAGCACCCCAGTAGCTCATCTGGCCCCATGGCAGCAGATAGCCCATGAAGGCTTCGGCCATCAGTGCGAGGAAAATGGCGCAGCCGAAAATCCAGACCAACTCGCGCGGCTTGCGGTAGCTGCCGTAGATCAGTCCACGGTACATGTGCAGGTAGACCATGACGAAGAAGGCCGAAGCACCCGTCGAATGCATGTAGCGGATGAGCCAACCCCAGGGCACATCGCGCATGATGTATTCAACCGAGGCAAAAGCCAGGGCTGCGTCGGGCTTGTAATGCATCGTCAGGAAGATGCCGGTGACAATTTGCAGCACCAGCACCAGCAGCGACAGCGAACCGAAAACGTACCATACGTTGAAGTTTTTCGGCGCGTAGTACTCGGTCATGTGCTCCTTCAGGAGCGTAGACAGGGGGAAGCGGTTGTCCACCCAATTGAGCAGCTTCGCGGGCGCCGAAGCATTGGGGGAAATTTCGTGATATTCAGCCATGATGTATTTCCTCAGGCCTTCTTGTCGGAACCGATGAGCAGCTTGGCATCGGAGAGGTACATATGGGGCGGAACTTCCAGGTTGTCGGGCGCGGGCACATTCTTGTAAACGCGGCCGGCCAGATCGAACATCGAACCATGGCAGGGGCAGAAGAAGCCGCCCGCCCAATCGTTTGGCAAGGACGGCTGTGGGCCGGCCTGAAATTTGTCCGAGGGCGAACAACCCAGATGCGTGCAAATTCCCACGGCAACAAAATATTCAGGCTTGATGGAACGCGCTTCATTGCGCGCATATTCCGGAGCCTGGTCAGAAGGCTTGCGCTCCGACTTGGGGTCCACCAGTTTCGCATCCAGGGTCTTGAGCGCCGCCAGTTGCTCGGGCGTACGTCGCACGATCCAGACCGGCTTGCCGCGCCATTCAACCGTCATTTTTTCCCCGGGTTTCAGGGCCGAAATGTCAGCTTCCACGGCCGCACCGGCGGCTTTGGCACGCTCGGAGGGCAGAAAACTGCTGACGAAGGGAACTGCTGCGGCAATACCGCCAGCTGCGCCGGCGCAGCTGGATGCAATCAACCAGGTGCGTTTGCTGGAGTCGATCTGTGTGGAATCGACGGGAGTGTCACTCATGGAAATCCTCTATATCGTCGCTGACTCTGATTAGCCCCTGATTGTAGCTGACAGGCTTGCCGTAGCCTGACCACCGACGCCAGCAGTGCTCGCTGGGCCATGAAGCGAAAGAATGGGTTTACAGCGATTGACAGGTTTCATCCCTGTGGAATACTGCGCCGTTCTAAAACGAAAGGGAAACTCCATGGGAATGATGCAGGAATTCAAGGCTTTTGCCATCAAGGGCAATGTGATGGACCTCGCGGTCGGTGTCATCATCGGAGCAGCCTTTGGCAAAATTGTCGACTCGGTCGTCGGCGACTTGATCATGCCGCTGGTGGGCGCCATCTTTGGCAAGTTCGATTTTTCCAGTCTCTTTGTCGTGTTGGGGCAGGCTCCTGCCGGGACGGCCATGACGCTGGATGCCTTGAAAAAAGCCGGTGTACCGGTATTTGCCTATGGCAACTTCATCACGGTCGCTGTGAACTTCGCCATTCTGGCCTTCATCATCTTCATGATGGTGAAACAGGTCAATCGCCTGAAGAAATCCGAGCCCGCACCGGCGCCAGCCGCCACGCCCGAGGACGTGGTCCTGCTGCGCGAAATTCGCGACAGCCTCAAAAAATAGACAGTTGCCGCGCCATTCGAATCGCGGCCATCAGGCTGGCGGCGTCGGCCTGACCGGTGCCGGCGATATCGAAGGCCGTGCCGTGGTCCGGACTGGTGCGTACCAGCGGCAAGCCCAGTGTGACGTTCACACCCTTGTCCACGCCCAGGTACTTTACTGGGATGAGACCCTGGTCGTGGTACATGGCCACCACCACGTCGAATTCCCCGGGCTGGTCGCCTTGAGACCTGGCGCGCATGAACACCGTGTCCGGGGCGAACGGACCGCTCACATGCAGACCCTGAGCCTGTGCCGCCGCGATGGCCGGGGCGATGGTGTTGAGTTCCTCGCTGCCGAACAGCCCGCCCTCCCCCGCATGGGGGTTGAGACCCGCCACGCCGATGTGTGGCGCGCGTCCCAGCATGGCGCCCACCGCCTTGTGGGTGATCTGCAGGGTCTTCAGCACATTGTCAAAAGTCACTGCATCGATGGCCTTACGCAGTGACACGTGAATGCTCACCAGCACCGTGCGCAGTTCGTCATTGGCCAGCATCATGCGCACCGGCACCTGCGCCACGGGCTGGCCCAGGAAAGCCGCAGCCTGCGCCTGCAACAGCTCGGTGTGACCGGGGAAATCGACTCCCGCTGCCGCCAGAGCTTCCTTGTGCAGCGGGGCAGTGACCAGCGCAGCGATATCACCATTGAGCGCAGCGCGCGCTGCCCACTCCACGCACAATGCGGCGATCTGCCCTGCCTGCGCGCTGATGCGGCCCAACGGCACCAGCGCCTGCTCCGGGACGACTTGCAGCACAGAAATGCAGTTCGCGGGCGCGCTCCAGACGTCCTGCGGGGTTTGCAGCAGCGCCACCGGCAGTGGCAGTTGCCCGGGCTTGCAGACCAGGGCCGCCGCGCGCCGCAGCGTGGCCACGTCGCCAGCGACAAAACAGCCCTGCATTTCATCTGTGGCATCGCGAAAGGCCTTGGCAATGATTTCCGGGCCGATTCCGGCCGGGTCGCCCAGGGTGATTGCCAGTGGTTTGGGGTTCATGTGGGTGGCCATAGATTCAGGCCGGGTTGTCAATGTCGATAAATTCATGTTCCAAGCCCAGTTGCCTGGCAACGTGGGCCGCGACGGCGGGTGCGCCATAGCGCTCGCTCGCATGATGTCCGCAGACCAGATAAGCCACGCCCGTTTCACGTGCGAGGTGGGCCTGGGGTTCGGAAATTTCGCCGGTAATGAAGGCGTCGGCGCCGGCGGCGATGGCCGCCTCAAAATGGTTCTGCGCGCCCCCGCTGCACCAGGCGATACGGCGTATCGGCTTCGCTGCGCCGGCCACGCACAAGACCGGTCGTCCCAGCAGGAGTTGAATGTGCGCAGACAGCGCCGCAGCGTCGGCAAACCCGCTTCCATCCATGCTGGTTCCGAGGAAACCCAGATCCTGCTCGCCAAAACGCGTGTTCGCCGCCAGTCCCAGTTGCAAGCCGAGTTGCGCGTTGTTGCCCAGCTCGGGGTGCGCGTCCAGCGGCAGGTGGTAGGCCAGCAGATTGATGTCGTGCGCCAGCAGCAAGGCCAATCGCCGCTTCATCCAGCCCACAACACGACCATCCTGGCCGCGCCAGAACAGTCCATGGTGCACAAAGATGCAATCGGCCCGTGCCGCCACCGCCGCCTCAATCAAGGCCAAACTGGCGGTCACGCCGGAGACGATCTTGTTCACCTGCAAGCGCCCCTCCACCTGCAGACCGTTGGGGCCGTAGTCCTTGTAGCGCTCGGGGGTCAGCAGGGCGTCAAAGGCGGTCAGGAGTTGCAGGCGGTCGGTCATGGAATCATTCGGTTGGGGTTGCTGGATTGTCCGCGATGTGCCCCTGCATGCCTGCTTCCAGGTTGCTGTCACAGCCCATGCCAGCGGCGATCCAGCGATGCGCCAGCGCCGCCAGAGGACGGGAAAGAAAGCGCAGCGAGGGTGGCAACACGCTTTCACCGGCCAGCGCTGGCTGCAGCAGCGCGCCGCAGCGGTACAGTCGCTGGCCTGCATCCCAGCGCAGCGCCTTGCAGGCACCGTTTCGGCGCCCCGACAACAGCATGCCCAATGGGCACGGCGCCACCAGGCAGCACACGCCGCAGCCATTGCAGGGCTCACCGGAACGCGGCTTGGGCGGCGCCAGCGGCTGGATATGTATGACCCGCAATTCATTATTTATTTTGGAAAATATCGGCAGCATGCACAAATATTACCGTTTCGCGCTGGCGGCCTACAATTTGCCCGGGAGATCACCAGTACGTCACTGTGCACCCCCTGACCTGAGCATCTCATGAAAAAATTCTGGCTACTGTTTTCGCAGTCCGTCACCGTCTTGCTGGCGGCGTATTTTGTCGTCGGCACGCTCAAGCCCGAATGGCTGGGCCGGCACGCCGGCAGTTCGGGCACGGTGGCCATCATGGAGGCGCCAAGCACCACCCCAGGCAGCGCGCCGGCTGGCAGTTTCAGACTGGCAGCGCGCAAGGCCGCCGCAGCGGTGGTGAGCATCAACACCAGCAAGGCGGCGCAGAAAAACCTCGGTCAGGTGGATCCTTTTTTCAAATTCTTTTTTGGTGATCGCGGCGGCGAAGCCCAGGTTGGCCTGGGCAGCGGCGTGATCGTCAGCGCCAGCGGCTACATCCTGACCAACGACCATGTGGTGGAGGAGTCTGACGCCATTGAGGTGATTTTGAACGACGGCCGGCACGCCAGCGCCAAGGTGATAGGCACGGACCCGGATTCGGACCTGGCGATCCTCAAGATTGAACTCGACCGTTTACCGGTGATCACGCTGGGCAGTTCGGACAGCCTGGAGGTGGGCGACCAAGTGCTGGCGATCGGCAACCCCTTCGGTGTGGGGCAAACGGTGACCAGTGGCATCGTCAGCGCGCTCGGACGCAACCAGCTGGGCATCAATACCTTCGAGAACTTCATCCAGACCGACGCCGCCATCAACCCCGGAAATTCCGGCGGCGCCCTGGTAGACGTGAATGGCAACCTTTTGGGTATCAACACCGCCATCTACTCTCGCTCGGGAGGCAGCATGGGCATCGGGTTTGCCATTCCCGTGGCCACGGCCAAACAGGTGCTCGAAGGCATCGTCAAGGACGGTCAGGTGACGCGCGGCTGGATCGGCGTGGAACCCAACGAATTGTCGCCGGAACTGGCCGAGACCTTTGGTCTCAAGCCCATGGCCGCAGGCGAGGCGCTACGCGGGGTGATCATCACCGGCGTGCTGCAAAACGGCCCAGCGGCATTGGGCGGCATCAAGCCGGGCGACGTGATCGTCAGCGTCGCCGGCGCAGCTGTGAACAATGTCTCGGAGTTGCTCTCGGGCGTCGCCGGCCTCAAGCCCGGTACGCCAGCAAAAGTGGGTGTGCTAAGACGCGAGGAAAAGCTGGAACTGAACGTGACCCCGGGTGTGCGGCCCAAACCCAAGGCGGCGCCACGTCAGTAGACGGATTTCCCGTGAACGGCCAGTGCACGATCAGCAGACTGCCGCAGCGTGCGGCGGAGCTGAACTTCAAGGGCTGGTCGGAGCCGATGCGCTGTCGTCCGGCGCCTGGGTGTGTTTGATGAAAAGCTGCGCCGACCAGATGCCTACTTCATAGAGCAGACCCATGGGAAGCAGCAACGCCACCATGGAAACCGGATCCGGTGGCGTGACCAGTCCGGCCACCGCCGCTGCGCCCACCCAGAAATAGGAGCGGAAGGAGCGGAGCTGGGCCACGGTCACAACGCCCATGCGAGCCAGAATGACCACGGCAATCGGCACTTCAAACGCCACGCCAAAGGCGATGAACAGCGTGATGACAAAGTCGAGATAGGCCTCGATATCCGGCGTCACGGCCACGGACACGGGCGCCATCTTCTGGATCGCTGGAAAGGCCTGGCCAAAGACAACGAAATAGCAAAAGGCAGCGCCCATATAGAACAGCAAGGTGCTGGCCGCGACCAGAGGCAGCACCAACTTCTTCTCATGCTTGTACAGCCCGGGCGCGACAAAGGCCCAGATCTGGTACAGGATCCAGGGCAAGGACAGGCCCACCGCCGCCAACACGGTCACCTTGATGGGCACCAGGAAGGGCGATACCACACCCACGGCGATCATTTTCGAGCCTTCGGGCAGGGCCCGCACCAAAGGCATGGCCAACAGGTCGTACAGGCGCGAGGGGCCGGGGAAAAACGCCAGCACGGTGAAAATCCCGGCAATGCCATAAACCGCGCGCAACAGCCGGTCGCGCAACTCCATGAGGTGCTGCACAAAGGGTTGTTCGGTGCCGGCCAGTTCGTCTTCTGTATTCTTTTTATCCGACATTCGCTAGCCCATTTTCTTTGGGCGAAAACGCGCCACCCGCGCTGCACCCGACAGTGCCCTGGTACGCATGCCCGTGCGGGCCTTGAACCACTGGGGCGTGGCCCCTTGCTTGACGCGCCAATGCTTCTTCGGATGACGGTATTGCGGCGGCGGCGGTGCATAAAGGGCATTGCTGTCCGTACTGCTCAAGCCCTGACTCGCGGAGTCCCATGATTTTTCGAAATCCGCGGCCGATGTCTGCACCGACTGCTCGACATCACGCACAGCCGACTCCATCGTGTCCTTCATCTTCTTGAGCTCATCGAGTTCCATGGACCGACCCACTTCGGCCTTTACATCGGCCACATAGCGTTGCGCGCGGCCCAACATGGTGCCGATGGTGCGCGCCAGCCCTGGCAGGCGCTCCGGGCCGATCACGACCAACGCGATCCCGCCGATGATGGCGAGTTTGGTGACGCCTATGTCAAGCACTTAGGCCTTGGATTTTGCTTCAACGTCGATCGTCTCTTTGGCCGCGGTGCCGCCCGTAGTCACCTGCTGCACGGGAGCCGCGGCTGACTCGGCTGGTTTGTCCGCCGTGCCGTCCTTCATGCCGTCCTTGAAGCCCTTGACCGCCCCACCGAGATCGGAGCCGATGTTGCGTAGCTTCTTGGTGCCGAAAATCACGATGATGATGACCAGGAAAATGATCAGGTGTGTGGTTGAAAAGCCCATGAGGTACTCCTTGCAGAATTTCGAATTTTAGACTCTGACCGGCCAGGATGCTGGCATTCCCTCAATTCAGCCCTTGAGCCAGGGCCGGGGTCCGCCCATGACATGCAGGTGCAGGTGCTGAACCTCTTGCCCACCCTCGGCACCGGTGTTGCACACAATTCGAAACCCGCCTTCGGGGTAGGGCCTGCAGCCTTCCTGCAAGGCCAGCTTGGGCGCCAACGCCATCATGCGTCCCAACAGGGCATCGTGCCCGGGTCCGATCTGTGCCATCGACGCGATGTGCGCCTTGGGGATCAACAGGAAATGCACGGGTGCCCAGGGGTGGATATCGTGAAACGCGAAGATGTCGTCGTCCTCGTAGACCTTGCGTGAAGGTATGGCGCCGGCGACGATCTTGCAAAAAATACAATGAGAATCTGTAGTCATGCGGAGCCGCCCTGGTCTTTTGATTCGTGCCCGGCAAGTTTGCGCAGCGCCTTTTCCTCAATACCGCTGGTGCCCTCACGGTGCTCGAGTTCGGCAATCACGTCAGCCGGCGTGAGGCCGTAATGCGCCAGCGCAATCATGGAGTGAAACCAGAGGTCGGCCACTTCGTAGACGATCTTTTGCGGGTCCCCACCGTGGTCGGCATCCTTGGCGGCCATCACGACCTCGGTCGCTTCCTCGCCGATCTTCTTCAGAAAGGCGTCCGGCCCCTTGTACAACAGACGCGAGACATAGCTGGTCTTCGGGTCCCCGCCGTTTTGCGGCTTGCGGCTTTCAATCACGGCCGCCAGTCGGGCCAGGGAATCGCTTGCGCTCATGGAGCCTTCTTGGGGTAAATGGTGGCGGGGTCTTTCAGCACGGGTTCCGTGGCGTGCCAGGCGCCATCCCGGTAGACGCTGAAGAAACAACTGTGCCGGCCAGTGTGGCAGGCTATTCCAGGATCATGACCGAGTTGTGTCACCAACAGCAGGATCACGTCGTTGTCGCAGTCCAGGCGCATCTCGTGCACTTTCTGGGTATGGCCGGACTCTTCGCCCTTGTGCCACAGACGCTTGCGGGAACGGCTGAAGTACACGGCTTCGCCCAGATCGGCGGTTTTTTGCAGGGCCTCGCGGTTCATCCAGGCGAACATCAGCACGTCCTTGCTGCCGAACTCCTGGGCGATCACCGGCACCAGACCGTTTTTGTCCCACTTGACCTCGTTAAGCCAATTCATATTTCCAATCAGTTGGGGACAGAGCTTGTTCGCATTGCGTAACTTCGGTCTATCCCACAAGGCGTACGGGGATACCGCGTTCGGCCATACGCTGCTTGGCCTGCGCGACGGTGAATTCACCGTAGTGAAAAATGCTCGCGGCCAGCACCGCGTCGGCACCACCGAGTTGGATGCCGTCGGCCAGATGGTCCAGCGTGCCAACGCCGCCCGAAGCGATCACGGGAACGCCCACGGCGTCCGCCACGGCGCGCGTCAGGTTCAGATCGAAGCCGGCTTTGGTGCCGTCGCGGTCCATGCTGGTGAGCAGAATCTCACCCGCGCCCATCTCGGCCATCTGCGTGGCCCAGGCCACGGCGTCCAGGCCGGTGTTCTTGCGCCCGCCATGGCTGTAGACGTCCCAGCCAGGACCGACGGCGCGGCCGCTGGCGTCCAGCCGCAGGCAGTCGTCAGCCAGGCGGCGTTTCGCGTCGATCGCCACCACGATGCATTGCGCGCCATACCTGGCCGAGGCGTCGGCGATCACCTGCGGGTTGGCGATTGCCGCAGAATTGAAGCTGGTCTTGTCGGCACCGGCGTTGAGCAGGCGTCGCACGTCCTCCACGGTGCGCACGCCGCCGCCCACGGTCAGCGGAATGAACACCTGCGACGCCACGGCCTCGATGATGTGCAGGATCAGATCGCGGCCGTCACTGGTGGCTGTGATGTCCAGAAAAGTGAGTTCATCCGCGCCTTGCTCGTTGTAGCGGGCGGCGATCTCCACCGGGTCCCCGGCGTCGCGCAGTTCGACAAAATTCACGCCCTTGACCACGCGACCACCCGTCACGTCCAGGCAGGGAATGATGCGTTTGGCTAGCATCGCGGCTCAGCCATTGAGTTCCGTGGCACGGGCCTGTGCGGCCTCGAAGTCCAGATCGCCGCTGTAGATCGCGCGTCCGCAGATCACGCCTTCTATGCCCTCGCCCTCGACGGCACAAAGGTTTTCCACGTCCGCCATGTTGGACAGTCCGCCCGAGGCAATGACCGGAATGGTCAGGGCCTGCGCCAGTCGCACGGTGGCTTCGATGTTGATGCCGCTGAGCATACCGTCGCGGCCAATGTCGGTGTAGATGATGGACTCGACGCCGTAGTCCTGGAACTTCTTCGCCAAGTCCACAACCTCATGGCGCGACAGTTTGCTCCAACCGTCGGTTGCGACCTTGCCATCCCTGGCATCAAGCCCGACGATGATGTGGCCGCCAAAAGCCGTGCACGCATCCTGCAAAAAACCGGGGTTGCGCACCGCAGCCGTACCGATGATGACGTAGCGCAGGCCCGCGTCCAGATAGCGCTCGATGGTGTCCAGATCGCGGATGCCGCCACCCAGTTGCACATCGACTTCGTTGCCGACCTCACGCAGGATCTGGCGGATCGCCATTTCATTCTTGGGCACACCGGCAAAAGCGCCATTCAGGTCCACCAAATGCAGACGCCGCGCGCCCTTGCTGACCCAGTTGCGCGCCATCACCGCAGGGTCCTCGCCAAAGGTGGTGGATTGGTCCATGTCCCCCTGTTTCAGGCGCACGCAGTGGCCGTCCTTCAGGTCAATCGCAGGAATGAGTTGCATGATGCTTTGGAAATCGTCAGTGAACTGTTGGAGAAAATAGGCTAACGGAACGGGAACTGAATTGTTGGCAAATTTGGTGCATTGTCACACGCATAAGGTCCAACCGGGTTTTGCGCTGGACGGCGCTGCGACGGCAACTCGAGTCGGCTAAAAAAGTGGCTTCAGGGATTCCAGTGCAGGAAGTTTCGGTACAGGGCCAAGCCATGAGCAGCGCTTTTTTCGGGGTGAAATTGGGTTGCAAAAATATTATCGCGTGCAATCGCCGCCGTGAAGCGACTGCCGTAGTCGGCCTCCCCCACGCTGTGGCGCGCATCCGACGGTTGCGCGTAAAAACTGTGCACAAAGTAGAAATAGCTCCCGTCCGGGACTTCGCCCCAGACTGGATGCCGTCCCGCCCCGTGATCGGTCTGCCAGACCTGGTTCCAGCCCATTTGCGGAACCTAGTAGCGGCTGCCGTCGGGCTGTATCTGCCCCGCCAGATCGAACTTGCGCACCTCGCCGTGAATCAGGCCCAGGCAAGGCGTGTCCTGCTCCTGGCTGTGATCGAGCAGCATCTGCATGCCCACGCACACACCCATCAGCGGCTTGTTCGCTGCCGCGTGCAGCACGGCGGCGTACATGCCGGAGTCGTGCAATTCGCGCATGCAGTCGCGCATGGCGCCCTGGCCCGGCAGTACCACGCGCTCGGCCGCCATCACTTCTTCGGGGCTGCGCGCCCAGACGACCTCGATGCCCGAGCCTTGCGCCGCATGCACCACCGCCTGCGTGACCGAGCGCAGGTTGCCCATGCCATAGTCGACGACCGCTATTTTTTTCACTAATGAGAGTCCGCTGATGTTGGCCGCAAGGCAAAGATTTACAGTGAGCCCTTGGTCGAGGGAATGGCGTTGGGCGCCCGGGGGTCGCGCTCCAGCGCGGCGCGCAAGGCCCGGCCAAAGGCCTTGAACACGGTTTCGGCCTGGTGGTGGGCGTTTTCGCCGCGCAGGTTGTCGATGTGCAGGGTGACGAAGGCGTGGTTCACGAAACCCTGGAAAAACTCGAACGCCAACTGGCTGTCGAAGCTGCCGATCATGCCGCTCTTGAAAGGCACGTGCATCACCAAACCGGGACGGCCGGAAAAGTCGATTACCACGCGGCTCAGCGCCTCGTCCAGCGGCACGTAGGCGTGGCCATAGCGACGGATGCCGCGCCGGTCACCCAGCGCCTGATTCAAGGCCTGTCCCAGGGTAATGCCCACGTCTTCCACGGTGTGATGACCATCGATGTGCAGATCGCCCAATGCCTGGATGTCCAGATCGATCAGACCGTGGCGCGCGATCTGATCGAGCATGTGGTCAAAGAAGCCGATGCCGGTGTTCAGGCTGGACTGGCCCGTGCCGTCCAGATTGAGCTTGACGGTGATTTTTGTCTCCGCCGTGTTGCGCGAGACTTCGGCGACGCGGGGAACGATAGGGGTCGTCATAGTGATTCTTCCAGTGCCGCCAGCATGGCGCGATTTTCGTCCGCCGTGCCTACCGTAAGGCGCAGGCAGTTGGCGAGCAAGGGGTGCATTTTAGAAACGTTCTTCACCAGCACGCGGCGCGCCTTCATGCCGGCGAAGGCACGGGCCGCGTCAGGTACGCGCGTCAGGATCATGTTCGAGTCGCTGGGATAGGGGTGCACGCCGGGCAATTTCTGCAAGGCCTGCAGCAGCAGGGCACGCTGCGCGCGGATGTCACTGGCCTGGGCCGCGAACACGGCCTCGTGCTCGAGCGCAAACAGCGCGCACTCGCAGTTCAGCACGCTCACGTTGTACGGCGGGCGCAGCTTGTCGATCTCTTCCACCACCGCGGTCGGCCCCATCAGGTAGCCGATGCGCACCCCCGCCAGGCCGAACTTGGACAGGGTGCGCATCAACAGCACATGGCTGTGGCGCGTAATGCGGTCGATGTAGCTGCGGCTGGCAAAGGGTTGATACGCCTCGTCCAGCACCACCAGCCCCCCCTGCGCACCCTGGGCCAGGATGATCTTCTCGATCACGGCGTCGTCCCACAGGTTCGCCGTGGGGTTGTTCGGGTATGCCAGGTAGACCACGGCGGGCTGATGCTCGGCAATGGCGGCCAGCATTGCGGCCTCGTCCAGTTCGAAGTCGTCCCTGAGCGAGACACCGACAAACTTCAGGCCCTGCAACTGCGCGCTCATGGCGTACATGACGAAGCCCGGCAGCGGCGCCAGGATGCTGGCCCCGGGCAGGTCGCAGGCCATGGCGATGAGCGAGATCAACTCGTCCGAGCCATTGCCCAGCATCAGCGCAAAACCCTCGGGCATCTTCGCGTACTGCGCCAGCGCCTGGCGCAGGTCGTCGATGCGGCCCGCGGGATAGCGGTTCAAGGCAACTTGACCCAGGCGTTGCCCCAGTTGCTGCTGCAACTCGGCAGAGAGCCGGTGCGGATTTTCCATGCCGTCGAGCTTGATCATGCCGACCGAGTCCTGCACAGCGTAGGCGGCCATGGACTGCACGTCCTGACGGATCCGTTGAATAGCTTGGTTCATCGTTCTATTTCAAAAAGTCTTCAACCGCATCTGCGCCGAGCGCGCATGCGCCTGCAGACCTTCGCCATACGCCAGTTCGGCAGCGATTTTCCCAAGCACCTGGGCACCGGTCTCGCTCACCTCGATCAAGCTGCTGCGCTTCTGGAAGTCGTACACACCCAGGGGCGAGCTGAAACGCGCCGTGCCGCTGGTGGGCAACACGTGGTTCGGTCCGGCACAGTAGTCGCCCAAGGACTCGCTGGTGTACGCGCCGAGAAAAATGGCGCCGGCGTGGATCAGCAAGGGCTCCCAACGGTTCGGATCCTGGCTGCTCACTTCCAGATGCTCGGGCGCGACCCGGTTGCTGATGGCGCAGGCCTCTTCCATGCTGCGGGTGAGGATCAGCGCGCCACGGTCGCTGAGCGATTTGGCGATGATGGCGGCACGCGGCATTTCGGGCAGGAGTCTGTCAATGGACGCCTGCACGGCGTCGATGTAGGCGGCGTTCGGGCACAGCAGAATGCTTTGCGCCAGTTCGTCGTGCTCGGCTTGCGAGAACAGGTCCATCGCCACCCAGTCGGGCGGCGTGGAGCCGTCGGCCAGCACCAGGATTTCGGACGGTCCGGCGATCATGTCGATGCCCACCGTGCCGAAGACGCGGCGCTTGGCTGCAGCCACGTAGGCGTTGCCGGGACCGGTGATCTTGTGCACCGCAGGGATTGTTGCCGTGCCATAGGCCAGCGCCGCCACGGCCTGCGCGCCACCGATGGTGAAGACCCGGCTGACGCCCGCCACGTAGGCGGCGGCCAGCACCATGGCGTTCTTTTCGCCGCCGGGCGTGGGCACCACCATGATGATGTCGGTGACACCGGCCACATGGGCGGGAATGGCGTTCATCAGCACGGATGAGGGGTAGGCCGCCTTGCCGCCCGGCACGTAGATGCCCACGCGCTCCAGCGGCGTGACCTTCTGTCCGAGCAGGTTGCCCTCGTCGTCACGGTAACTCCAGCTCTCGCCGCAGGCCTTTTTCTGCGCTTCGTGGTAGCGGCGCACCCGTGCTGCGGCGGCCTGCAGGGCTTCGCGCTGCGCTGCGGGTATCGCGTCAAACGCGGCCTTGAGTTCGTCCTGCGTCAGCTCCAACGCGGCCATGGACCCGGCCTTCAACTGGTCCCAGCGCGCCGTGTATTCCAGCACGGCGGCGTCGCCGCGCTGCTGCACATCGGCCAGGATGTCGGCGACGCGCTGTTCAATCTCGGCGTCGGCCTGGGCCGACCAATGCAGGCGCGCCTGGAAGTCCGCCTCGAAACTGGCGTCGGCGGTGCAAAGGCGCAGCGGTAGTGCTTGCAAGTTCATGGACTTATGGGGCGGTGGGCTGCTGCAAGGCGGCGGCAAAGGCGTCGATGATGCGCCGTATGGGCTGCTGCTTGAGCTTGAGTGCAGCCTGGTTCACCACCAGACGCGAACTGATGTCCATGATGCGCTCCACCTCCACCAGATGGTTCGCCTTGAGGGTATTGCCGGTGGAAACCACGTCAACGATGGCGTCCGACAAACCGGTCAGCGGCGCCAGTTCCATGCTGCCGTAAAGCTTGATCAGGTCCACGTGCACGCCCTTGCTGGCAAAAAATTCGCGCGCAATCGCCACAAATTTGGTGGCAACGCGCAGGCGGCTGCCCTGCCTGACAGCCCCCGCATAGTCAAAGCCCTCGCGCACGGCCACGCTCATGCGGCACTTCGCAATCTGCAGATCCAGCGGTTGGTAAAGACCCTGGCTTCCATGTTCGAGCAAGGTGTCCTTGCCCGTGATGCCCAGATCGGCGCCGCCGTACTGCACGTAGGTGGGCACGTCGCTGGCGCGCACCAGCACCACGCGCACTTCCGGTTGGTTCGTCGCCAGGATCAGCTTGCGCGTCGTTTCCGGGTCGTCCAGCACCTCGATGCCAGCGGCCTTGAGCAGCGGCAGGGTCTCGTCGAAGATGCGTCCCTTGGAAAGGGCCAGGGTAATCAAATCGTCACCTCAATAGCTTTAGTCAAAATGGCGTGAGCGCCGAAGCAACGAGCCCCGGACCGAGCAACAGCGAGGTACGCAAGGGGGCTCATTTCACTCTCTCAATATCTGCCCCGATGCCGCGCAGCTTGGTTTCCATCTGGTCGTAGCCTCGGTCCAGGTGGTAGATGCGCTCCACCGTGGTCTCGCCTTCGGCCACCAGTCCGGCCATCACCAGGCTGGCAGAGGCCCGCAGATCGGTCGCCATGACGGTGGCGCCCGAGAGTTTGTCCACGCCTTCGACCAGTGCCACCTTGCCGTCGATCTGGATCTTGGCACCCAGACGCACCAACTCATTCACGTGCATGAAGCGGTTCTCGAAAATGGTCTCGGTCACCTTGGAAGCACCCGAAGAGATGCAATTGAGCGCCATGAACTGGGCTTGCATATCGGTCGGGAAACCCGGGTATTCGGTGGTGCGAAAGTTCTGCGCCTTGAGTCGACCCTGCGACTGAATGCGAATGCCTTCCGCCACGGCCGTGACCGTGGCGCCAGCGTCGCGCAGCTTGTCGATCACCGCGTCCAGATGGTCAGCGCGGCCATGCTGCAGGACCACGTCGCCGCCGGTGGCGGCAACGACGCACAGAAAGGTGCCGGTCTCGATCCGGTCCGCCACCACCTGGTGCGTGCAACCATAAAGCTTGTCCACGCCCTGGATGCGAATGCGGCTGCTGCCATGGCCTTCAATCTTCGCACCCATCTTGATGAGCATCTCGGCCAAGTCGGAAATTTCCGGCTCCTGCGCTGCGTTCTCCAGAATGGTCTCACCTTCGGCCAGGCTGGCGGCCATCAAGAAGTTCTCGGTGCCAGTGACTGTGACCATGTCGGTGGTGATCTTCGCACCACGCAGGCGGGTCCAGCCTTCGGGCAGGCTGGCGATCATGTAGCCATGCTCCACCACGATGTTCGCACCCATGGCCTGCATGCCCTTGATGTGCTGATCCACCGGGCGCGAACCGATGGCGCAGCCGCCGGGCAGCGAAACCCTGGCCTTGCCAAAGCGCGCCAGCAGCGGACCCAGCGCCAGCACCGAGGCGCGCATGGTCTTGACCAGCTCGTAAGGTGCTTCTGGCAGGGACAAGGGGCCGGCGTCGAGTTGCACGCTGCCGTCTTCCTGGCGCTGGGCGACGACACCCATGTTGCGCAGCAGCTTGAGCATGGTGGACACGTCCTGCAACTGCGGCACGTTGAGCAGCAGCACGGGCGAGTCACTCAGCAAGGCCGCACACAACTCGGGCAGTGCGGCATTCTTCGCGCCCGAAATCTGCACCGTGCCGTTAAGCGGGCGGCCACCGCGGATCAGCAGCTTATCCATTGAGCACCGCCCATTCCGCCGGCGTCACGGTCTGCATCGACAGGGCGTGCACTTCGTTGGTCTGCATCCTGTTGCCCAGGGTGGCGTAGACGCGCTGATGGCGCGCAATCTTGCGCAGGCCTTCGAATTCGGGCGAGACGATGACCGCATCCCAGTGCACACCGTCGCCGGTGATGGCGATGTGCTCACAGCGAAGGCCGGACTGAATGATGGTTTGGAGTTGTTCTGCGTTCATGTGTATTCCGATTCAACTTCTGATTTTGTAGCCGGTGCGCAGCAGATGAATACCCACCGCGCCAACCACTGCAAGAAACAGCGAAACGACGCCCAGGCTGAGCCAGGGTGAAACATCGCTGACGCCAAAAAATCCGTACCTGAACCCGTCGATCATGTAGAAGAACGGATTGAAGTGGCTCACCCCCTGCCAGAACGGGCCCAGGGAATGGATGGAGTAGAAGACACCGCTGAGAAAGGTCAGCGGCATGATGAAGAAGTTCTGAAACGCCGCCAGCTGGTCGAATTTTTCCGCCCAGAGGCCGGCGATCAGGCCAAGCGTTCCCATGAGTGCCGCGCCCAGCACGGCAAACACCAGGATCCACAGCGGCGCGACAAAGCTGATGTGGGCAAACCAGACCGTGACCAGGAACACGCCGCTGCCCACCACCAGGCCGCGCACCATGGACGAGCCCACGTAGGCGAAAAACCAGCTCCAGTGCGACAGCGGTGTCAACAACAGAAACACCATATTGCCCATGATCTTGCTCTGGATGAGCGAGGACGAACTGTTGGCAAAGGCGTTTTGCAGCACGCTCATCATCACCAGCCCTGGCACCAGAAAGGCGGTGTAGCTGATTTGGTCGTAGACCTTGACGCTGCCTTCGAGCACATGGCCGAAGATCAGCAGGTACAGCACGGCCGTCATCACCGGCGCGGCCACCGTTTGAAATCCAACCTTCCAGAAGCGCAATACTTCCTTGTAAAACAGCGCCTGCCAGCCCATCATGGGATGGCCCCCACGCTTGTCGCTGCGCGTACTGCGCTGCCCCCCGAGGGGTCCCTCGCGCCTAGGGGCGGCCCGTCGGCGCTCATGCCGACCCTCTCACCGCCTTGGGCACCGGCCATGACTTCCAGGAACACGTCTTCCAGATCGGCCTTGCGAATTTCGATGTCCTGCGCCACCAGGCCGGCTTCGCGCACCGCGGCCAGATAGAGTTCGATGTCGGCGGCGCTGTTCGCCGGCAGTTGCACGATACGCCCGGTGACGCGCGCCTTGTCCCGTATCGACGCGGGCAGTTCGCTGTCGATCTTGAAGCGCAACACCGTGGACGCGGCTTTTTTAAGCAACTCGCTGGTGCGGTCCAGCGCCACCACCTGGCCCTTCTTCAGCATGGCCAGACGACCACACAGGGCCTCGGCCTCTTCCAGATAATGCGTGGTCAGCAACACGGTGCTGCCCTGCTTGTTCAACTTGGCGATGAATTGCCACAGGGTCTGGCGCAACTCCACATCGACCCCGGCAGTGGGCTCGTCGAGCACGATCACCGGTGGCTTGTGCACCAGCGCCAGGGCCACCAGCACGCGCCGCTTCATCCCGCCGGAGAGTTGGCGCATATTGGCATTCGCCTTGTCGGCCAGGCCCAGGCTGGACAGCAGTTCGTCGATCCAGGCATCGTTGTGCCGGATGCCGAAATAGCCAGACTGAAAACGCAGCGCCTCGCGCACGTTGAAGAAGGGATCGAACACCAGTTCCTGCGGCACCACGCCCAGTTTGCGCCGCGCCTGTGCATAGTCGGCCTGCACATCGCAGCCCTGCACCAGCACGCGGCCGCTGCTGGCGCGCGTCAGGCCCGCGAGCACGCTGATGAGGGTGGTCTTGCCAGCCCCATTGGGGCCCAGCAGACCGAAAAATTCGCCTTCCTGAATATCAAAACTCACGCCGTCCAGCGCCCTGAGTGGGGCACTCTGGGCAGATGTTGCGGGGTAGATTTTGGAGACGGACTGAAAGGAAATGGCAGGCATGAGCGGATGAATTTTACCGGCAGGAAATCGGGCTGCGCGGTTCGCTCCGCGGTCGCCTCATCCGGCGTTGGGGGTCAGCAACTCCGCGACGCCGTAAAGCCCCGCCAGGTCACGCAGCCGCGAGGGCAAGCCCTTGACGGAAAAAGTCTTGCTCAGGGCCAGGGCGTCGCGGCGCAATTGCAGCAACAACGCCAGCACCGACGAATCAAAACGCTCCAGCGCACTGGCGTCCACCGCCACGTCCCCCTCGCTCTGGGAACGAAGTTGCTCGCCCAGTTGCTGCAGCAAGGCTGTCGCCTGGAGATTGGTCAACTCGGCGGGCAGTACCAGCATACTCAACCCTTCTTGGCGCCAGCGTTGGCACGGTTGCGCGCCGACAGGGATGCGATCAATCCATCGATGCCCTTGGCATTGATCTCCTGAGCGAACTGGCTGCGGTAGGTTTCCACCATCCAGACGCCGAGCACGTTGAAGTTGTAGATCTTCCAGCCAGCGCCCTGCCCCGGCGTTTTTTCCAGCCGGTAATCCAGTTGGATCGGGTCACCACGTCCCCGGACTTCGGTGCGCACCAAGACTTCGGTATCTTCCGCAGCGGCGCGCAGCGGCTTGACCGTGATGGCCTGGTCACTGACCTGCGACAGAGCGCCGGAATAGGTTCGCACCAGCAGAATCTTGAATTCCTCCTGTAGCCGTTTTTGCTGCTCGGGTGTGGCCGAGCGCCAACCCGGACCCACGGCCGACGCCGTCATGCGCTGAAAGTTGACGTTCGGCATGATGCGGGTGTCGACCAGGCCAATGATCTTTCCGGTGTCGCCGGCCTGAATCGCGGCGTCGTCCCGGATCGTGGTAAGCACGTCGGATGCGAGACGCTTGATAAGGACGTCGGGGGCCTCGTCGGCCGCATGTACTGCGGACATACCGACGAGTCCGGTAACAGACAACACCACAGCACACAACTGCTGAAATAAACGACGTTTCATATCCATCCTTGAATTAACGGGGCATCCCGTACCAACTTAACGCCTGAGGCATGTCACTCGATGACCCGACTACTTGAGACTTCACTTGGCTGGTGAATCCGGGTCAGCCTCCGTCTCTTCGCCGTCGGCAATCAATGAACGCCGGCGCTGCAGATAGACGTCGCGCGAAAAACTGTACTTGTCGAGCGCCGCTTCGTCCAGCATCGTCCCCAACCGCAACAGATTCGCGCGCGTGTCCACGATGCGCAAGGCACCCAAGGCCGTGCGCGAAGCGATGGGGTCCACGTAGCCGGTGACATCTCCCTTGTAATCCACCACCAAAGCGGCAGTGTCGCGCAGGGTGGATGGGCCGAGCAGCGGCAGCACCAGGTAGGGGCCCGCCGGCACACCCCAACGCCCCAGTGTCTGGCCAAAATCTTCCGGATGTCGTTCAATGCCGAACTCACTGGCCAGGTCCAGGATGCCGGCAAAACCGAAGACGGTGTTGAAGCTCACGCGTATCACCATGTCGGCGGCGGCCCGTCCCTTGAACTGGAACACATTGTTCAGCAGCGAGCCGACGTCGCTGATGTTGTTGAAAACGTTGCTCACGCCGGTGCGCACCAGCGGCGGAATGGCCTTCTTGTACACCGTCGCAACAGGCTTGAGAACGATGCCGTCCACATCGTCGTTGAAGCGCGACATGCCGCGGTTGAAAGGCTCCAGCGGATCGCGCGGATTGGCGTTGGGTCCGGTGGCGCAGCCCGACAGCAGCGCCAGCATGAGGACGACGGCCAGCCAAGCCGTGATACGCCCCCGGTTGCAGAACTTCAACACGCCCATGTCATGCTCACTTGCCGGCAGACGGCGCAGCAGCAGGTGCAGCCGGCTCGGCAGCCTTGCTGAACAGGAACTGGCTGATCAGGTTTTCCAGCACCACGGCCGACTGCGTTGTGCTCACCTTGTCGCCATCCACCAACTTCTTCTCGTCTGCGCCCGCTTCCACGCCCAGATACTGTTCGCCCAGCAGGCCGCTGGTGAGGATCTTCAACGAGCTGTCCTTGGGAAAGCCGAACTGGCTTTGCATCGCCAAAGTGACGCGCGCCTGAAAGCTCTTGTCATCGAAGGTAATCGACTCGACGCGACCCACCACCACGCCGGCGCTGCGCACCGCGGCTTTGGGCTTGAGCCCACCCACGTTGTCGAACTTGGCCGTGAGCCGGTAAGTTGGCTGGAAGTTCAGGGTCAAAAGATTGGCCGATTGCAGAGCCAGAAACAGAATGGCGACCGCACCGATCAACACGAACAGACCTACCCAGAAATCGTTTTTGGAGCGCTCCATGCGTTTCCCTTTTTAAAATAGTTGGCTTTTTAAATACTGAACATCATGGCCGTCAGGACAAAGTCCAGTCCCAGCACGGCCAATGAAGCCACGACCACGGTGCGGGTCGTGGCGCGTGACACGCCCTCGGGCGTGGGTTGCGCTTCGAAGCCCTGCAGCAGCGCCACAAAGGTCACGGTGAAACCGAACACCACGCTCTTCACGACACCGTTGCCCACATCGGCCCAAACGTCCACACCGCCTTGAATCTGGCTCCAAAAGGAGCCTGAATCGACGCCAATCATGAGCACGCCCACGACCCAGCCGCCGATGATGCCGACCGCGCTGAACACGGCTGCCAGCAAAGGCATGGCGATGACACCGGCCCAAAAGCGCGGCGCAAGCACCCGGCTGATCGGATCCACCGCCATCATCTCCATGGCGGAAATCTGCTCACCCGCCTTCATCAGTCCGATCTCGGCCGTCAGCGAAGTTCCAGCGCGTCCGGCGAACAGCAGCGCGGTCACGACAGGACCGAGTTCGCGCACCAGACTCAGTGTCACCAGCAAACCCAGTGCCTCGGAAGAGCCGTAGCGCTGCAGCGTGTAGTAGCCCTGCAAACCGAAGACGAAGCCGACAAAAAGCCCGGACACGGCGATGATGGACAGCGAATAGTTGCCCAGAAAATGGATCTGATCGCGGATCAGGCCAAAGCGTTTCAGGCTCGGTCCGAGCAAGGCCAGCAAGCGGATGAACAGGCGCGCGGCCTTGCCGATGTCCTTGATTTGCTGGCGCGTCGCGCGCCCCACAGCAGCAGGGTCAATCCAGCTCATTGGGGTGCTCCCTTTGCTGCCGGACCAAAGTCCTGCTCGGCCGGGCTGCCCGGGTAATGGAAGGGCACGGGTCCGTCAGCTTGCGCCAGCACGTATTGCACAACGCGCGGGTCGGTGCTGTCACGCACCTCTTGCGGCGTGCCCTGGGCGGCGATCTTGCCATTCGCCAGCAGCACCACATAGTCGGCCATGGCAAAGGTCTGCTCCAGTTCGTGCGACACCACCACGCTGGTCAGACCCAGGGTGTCGTTGAGTTGGCGTATCAGTTGCGCCACGGTGCCCAGCGAAATCGGATCGAGTCCGGGAAACGGCTCGTCGTACATCAGCAGCTCCGGGTCCAGCGCCATGGCACGCGCCATTGCCACGCGCCGCGACATGCCGCCCGAAACCTCGGCCGGCATCAGGTCGCGCGCACCGCGCAGTCCGACGGCGTGAAGTTTCATCAGTACGATGTCGCGAATCAGGGCCTCGGGCAAGTCGGTATGCTCGCGCAGCGGAAAGGCCACGTTGTCAAACACGCTCAAGTCCGTGAACAGCGCGCCGAACTGGAACAGCATGCCCATGGCCCGGCGCGCCTTGTACATCGCAGCTTGGTCCATTCGCGTGATATCCAGAGTTCCGCTCTTGCCGTGCAACAGCAACTCACCCTTTTGCGCGCGGTACTGCCCGCCCATCAGACGCATCAGCGTCGTCTTGCCGCCGCCGGACGCACCCATCAGCGCGGTCACCTTGCCGCGTGGCAGCGCCAGCGAGATGTCGTCGAGCACCAGCCGCTCTCCGTAGCCGAAGCTCAGATGGCGAAACTCAACGAGTGATTCAGAGGAAGAAACGGGCATAGCAGGATGGGAACGATAAGGACGCGACGCTTTTGGTTCAGGCTCGCCGCCAGCGCGGCACGCCGGCCGGCGACCCAAGGATGGGTCCGGGCTGGATAGAGCCCAGCCCGAGGATCATAAGGGATTGCACCTATGTCGGTACTGGCCAGGGTCGCAAGACACTGGCTTTACGTTTTTTTTACCGAGGCAGCTCGCTGCAGCCCATGAGGAATTCGTCCACGGAACGCGCTGCCTGACGGCCTTCGCGTATTGCCCAAACCACCAGACTCTGGCCACGGCGCATGTCACCCGCGGCAAACACCTTGGGCCGGTTGGTGGCGTAACCGCCGGCGATCTCCGTGCCCGCCTTGGCATTGCCACGGCCATCCTTTTCCACGCCGAAAGCATCCAGCACGCTCGCCAGCGGGTGCACGAAGCCCATGGCCAGAAACACCAGATCGGCTTTGTATTCCTTCTCGGTTCCCGGCACTTCGACCATTTTCCCGTCCTTGAACTCCACGTGCACGGTCTTCAAGCCGGTGAGCTTGCCCTTGCTGCCGACGAATTCCTTGGTCGACAGCGCGAACTCGCGGGTGCAGCCTTCGTCGTGGCTGGAGCTGGTGCGCAGCTTGAGCGGCCAGTAAGGCCAAGTCATGGGGCGGTTCTCTTCCACCGGTGGCTGCGGCATGACTTCAAATTGCGTGACGCTGACCGCGCCCTGGCGGTTGCTGGTTCCCACACAGTCGGAGCCGGTGTCGCCGCCGCCGATGACGATGACATGCTTGCCTTCGGCCCGGATCTGGCCCTTGAGCTTGTCTCCCGCATTCACCTTGTTCTGCTGCGGCAGGAATTCCATGGCGAAGTGCACACCGTCCAGGTCACGTCCGGGCACCGGCAGATCGCGCGACTGTTCTGCGCCACCCGTGAGCAGGACCGCGTCAAAGTCTTGTTGCAACTGTTCGGCCGAGATGCTTTCCTTGGCCCAGTTTGTCACCTTGGAACCGTCGGGCATGGCGCCCACCAGCACGCCGGTGCGCACCGTCACGCCCTCGGCTTGCAGTTGCTTGACACGCCGGTCGATGTGCGACTTCTCCATCTTGAAATCCGGGATGCCGTAGCGCAGCAGGCCGCCAACGCGGTCATTTTTCTCGAACAGCGTGACGTCATGACCGACCCGCGCCAACTGTTGCGCTGCGGCCATACCGGCGGGGCCGGAACCGACCACAGCCACCTTCTTGCCGGTCTTGTGCTTGGGCAGCTGCGGCACGACCCAGCCCTCGGCCCAGGCGCGGTCGATGATGGCGTGCTCGATACTCTTGATGCCGACCGCTTCGTCGTTCACGTTCAGCGTGCAGGCGGCTTCGCAGGGCGCGGGGCAGATACGACCCGTGAACTCCGGGAAGTTGTTGGTCGAATGCAGCACGGTGGCGGCATTCTTCCAGTCGCCGCGGTACACCAGATCGTTGAAGTCCGGAATGATGTTGTTCACCGGGCAGCCCGAGTTGCAAAACGGCGTGCCGCAGTCCATGCAGCGCGCGGCCTGGAGCTTGGCCTTGCCGTCGTCCAGGGCGATGACGAATTCCTTGTAGTTCTTCAGGCGCTCGGCGACAGGCTTGTAGCCTTCCTCGACGCGTTCGTATTCCATGAAACCGGTGACTTTTCCCATGATGCTGTTACCTCGTAGATGCTGGTATGCCCCCCGGCGCGCCGGAGGTGGACAAAACTATTTCGCGCTCGCCAGTGCCTTGGCTGCGACGGGTGCCGCAGCCACAGCCGCTTTCCTGGCGTGGATCTCGCCCAGGGCGCGCTTGTATTCGTTCGGGAACACCTTGACGAATCGGGCGCGCGACGCCTCCCAGTTGTCCAGCAGTTCGCGTGCGCGTTTGCTGCCGGTCCAGCGGTTGTGTTCTTCCAGCAGCTTTTTCAACTGCACCTCGTCGGTCTGACCGCCATGCCAGATGGCGCGGTCCACGCTGGCGGTTTGCTCGGCCGCGCTGAGAACCTTGTCCAGCGACACCATGGCGGTGTTGCAACGCTTGGCAAACTGGCCGTCTTCGTCGTACACATAAGCGATGCCGCCGCTCATGCCGGCGGCAAAGTTGCGTCCGGTCTTGCCCATTACCAGCACCGTGCCGCCCGTCATGTATTCGCAACCATGGTCCCCCGTGCCCTCGATCACGGCCGTGGCGCCCGACAGGCGCACGGCAAAGCGCTCACCGGCGACACCGCTGAAGAAGGCCTCGCCGCTGGTGGCGCCGTACATCACGGTGTTGCCCACAATGGTGTTGCGGATCGCCTCGCCGCGGAAGTCGATGCTGGGTCGCACCACGATGCGTCCGCCCGAGAGGCCCTTGCCGGTGTAGTCGTTGGCGTCGCCGATCAGGTAGAGCGTGATGCCGTTGGCCAGGAAGGCGCCGAACGACTGGCCGCCCGTGCCCTCGAGCTGAATGCGGATGGTGTCGTCGGGCAGGCCTTCGGGCCGCACCTTGGTCAACGCGCCCGATAGCATGGCGCCCAGGGAGCGGTTCACGTTGCGCGCGACTTCCATGAACTTGACCTTTTCGCCCCGGTCGATGGCCGCTCTGGACTTCTCGATGAGCACATTGTCCAGTGATTTTTCCAGGCCGTGTTCCTGGCTGTCGACGTGGAAACGCGGCGCATCCACACCCACCTGGGGCAGTGCGAACAGGCGGCTGAAATCCAGTCCGCTGGCCTTCCAGTGCTCGATGCCCTTGCGCATGTCGAGCAGGTCGGCGCGGCCGATCAGGTCGTCGAATTTGCGTATGCCCAGCTGAGCCATGATCTGGCGCAGTTCCTCGGCGATGAAGAAGAAGTAGTTAACCACGTGCTCGGGCTTGCCGGAGAACTTCTTGCGCAGCTCGGGGTCCTGCGTGGCCACGCCCACCGGGCAGGTGTTCAAGTGGCATTTGCGCATCATGATGCAGCCCTCCACCACCAGCGGCGCCGTGGCAAAACCGAACTCGTCGGCTCCCAGCAGCGCGCCGATGGCCACGTCACGACCGGTCTTCATCTGGCCGTCGGCCTGCACGCGGATGCGCCCGCGCAAACGGTTCAACACCAAGGTCTGCTGGGTCTCGGCCAGGCCGATTTCCCAGGGGCTGCCAGCGTGCTTGATCGACGACCAGGGCGAAGCGCCCGTGCCGCCGTCGTGGCCCGCGATCACCAGGTGATCGGCCTTGCATTTGGTCACGCCCGCCGCGATGGTGCCGACGCCCGTTTCGCTCACCAGCTTGACGCTGATGGAGGCGTGTGGCGCGACATTCTTCAGGTCGTGGATCAGCTGCGCCAGGTCTTCGATCGAGTAGATGTCGTGGTGCGGTGGCGGCGAGATCAGGCCCACGCCCGGCACCGAGTAGCGCAGCATGCCGATGTACTCGGACACCTTGGTACCCGGCAGTTGACCGCCTTCGCCCGGCTTGGCGCCCTGCGCCATCTTGATCTGAATCTGGTCGGCGCTGGCCAGGTATTCGGCCGTGACGCCGAAGCGCCCGGAGGCCACCTGCTTGATGCGCGAGCGCAGCGAGTCACCGTCTTGCAGCGGCAGATCGACTTCGACCTGCGCTTCGCCGATCACGCTTTTCAGCGTCTCGCCCTTGCGGATCGGGATGCCCTTGAGCTCCTGGCGGTAGCGTGCCGGGTCTTCCCCGCCTTCGCCGGTATTGCTCTTGCCGCCAATGCGGTTCATGGCCACGGCCAGCGTCGCATGCGCTTCGGTGCTGATCGAGCCCAGCGACATGGCGCCGGTGGCAAAGCGCTTGACGATTTCCTTGGCCGGTTCGACCTCGTCCACGGGGATGGCCTTGCTCGGGTCGATTTTGAATTCGAACAGACCGCGCAGCGTCATGTGGCGCCGGCTCTGGTCGTTGATGATCTGGGCGTATTCCTTGTAGGTGTTCCAGTTGTTGGAACGCGTGCTGTGCTGCAATTTGGCGATCGCATCGGGCGTCCACATGTGCTCTTCGCCGCGTGCGCGCCAGGCGTATTCGCCGCCTGCGTCCAGCATGGTTTCCAGCACCGGGTCGTCGCTGAACGCAGCCCTGTGCATGCGTATGGCTTCTTCCGCGATCTCGAAAACACCGATGCCCTCGACCCGGCTGGCCGTGCCGGTGAAGTACTTGGCAATGGTCTCGGTGTTCAGGCCGATGGCCTCGAACAGCTGGGCGCCGCAGTAGCTCATGTAGGTCGATACGCCCATCTTGGACATGATCTTGGACAGACCCTTGCCGACGGCCTTGATGTAGTTGTAGATCGCCTTGTCGGCGCTCAAGTCGCCCGACAGGTTCTTGTGCAAATCGGCCAGCGTCTCCATCGCCAGGTAGGGGTGGACGGCTTCTGCGCCATAGCCAGCCAACACGGCAAAGTGGTGCACTTCGCGCGCGGTTCCGGTCTCGACCACCAGGCCGGCGGTGGTGCGCAGACCTTCGCGCACCAGATGTTGGTGCACTGCAGAGAGCGCCAGCAAGGCGGGGATGGCCACCTGGGTGGCGGCAATGGCCCGGTCGCTGATGATGAGGATGTTCTTGCCGCCCTTGATGGCATCCACCGCTTCGGCGCACAGCGAAGCCAGCTTGGCTTCCACGCCTTCGTGGCCCCAGGTCAGCGGGTAGGTGATGTCCAGCGTGTAGCTGCGAAATTTGCCCTGGGTCTGCTTCTCGATGTCGCGCAGCTTGGCCATGTCGGCAAAGTCCAGCACCGGCTGGCTCACCTCCAGACGCATGGGCGGATTCACCTGGTTGATGTCCAGCAGATTCGGCTTGGGGCCGACAAAGGACACCAGCGACATCACGATGGCTTCGCGGATCGGGTCGATGGGCGGGTTCGTCACCTGGGCGAACAACTGCTTGAAGTAGTTGAACAGCGGCTTGTTCTTGTCCGACAGCACGGCCAGCGGGCTGTCGTTGCCCATGGAGCCCAGCGCTTCCTCGCCGTTTTGCGCCATGGGCGCGAGCAGGAACTTGATGTCCTCCTGGGTCGTGCCAAAGGCTTGCTGGCGGTCCAGCAATGTGACCGCATTGGCAGCGGCCGGCTCGGACTGGATCGTGGCGACATGGCACTGCGACACGTCGTCCAGCCGGATGCGCAGGTTCTCGATCCACTGTTTGTAGGGCTTGCTGTTGGCCAGACTGGCCTTGAGCTCTTCGTCGTCGACCATGCGGCCCTGTTCCAGGTCGATCAGGAACATCTTGCCGGGCTGAAGGCGCCATTTGCGCACGATCTTGTTCTCCGGCACCGGCAGCACGCCGGATTCGGATGCCATGATCACCAGGTCGTCGTCGGTGATGCAGTAGCGCGAGGGGCGCAAACCGTTGCGGTCCAGCGTGGCGCCGATCTGGCGCCCATCGGTGAAGACGATGGAAGCCGGGCCGTCCCAGGGCTCCATCATGGCGGCGTGGTACTCGTAGAACGCGCGACGCCGTTCGTCCATCATGGTGTGCTGTTCCCAGGGCTCGGGAATCATCATCATCACCGCCTGGCTGATGGGGTAGCCGGCCATGGTCAACAGTTCCAGGCAGTTGTCGAAAGTCGCGGTGTCGGACTGGTCTGGAAAGCTGATCGGGTAGAGCTTTTGCAGGTCTGCGCCCAGCACCGGAGACGACATTACGCCTTCGCGCGCCTTCATCCAGTTGTAGTTGCCCTTGACGGTATTGATCTCGCCGTTGTGCGCCACATAGCGGTAGGGGTGGGCCAGCGGCCACTCGGGAAAGGTGTTGGTGGAAAAGCGCTGGTGCACCAGACCCAGGGCGGAGACGCAGCGTTCGTCGCTCAGGTCGCGGAAATAGGTGCCCACCTGATCGGCCAGCAGCAGGCCCTTGTAGATCACCGTGCGGCTCGACATGCTGGGCACGTAATATTCCTTGGAGTGCTTGAGCTTGAGGCGCTGGATGTTGGCGCTGGCGGTCTTGCGGATCACGTACAGCTTGCGCTCCAGCGCGTCCTGCACGATCACGTCGTTGCCGCGGCCAATGAACAGCTGGCGCAGCACCGGTTCCTTCAGGCGCACCGTCGGCGACATCGGCATGTCCCGGTTCACGGGAACGTCGCGCCAGCCCAGCAGCACCTGGCCTTCGAGCTTGATCGCGCGCTCGAGCTCCTGCTCGCAGGCCAGACGCGAGGCGTGCTCCTTGGGCAGAAAGATCATGCCCACGCCGTACTCACCCGGCGGCGGCAGCGTCACGCCCTGGGCGGCCATCTCTTCGCGGTACAGCGCGTCCGGCAACTGGATCAAGATGCCGGCACCGTCGCCCATCAGCTTGTCAGCCCCCACGGCGCCCCGGTGGTCCAGGTTTTCCAGGATCTTCAGCGCGTTCTTCACGATGTCGTGCGACTTCGTGCCCTTGATGTGGGCCACAAAACCCACGCCGCAGGCGTCGTGCTCGGCCGTGGATGAATACAAACCTTGTTGCTGCAAGTGCGCAATTTCGCTGGCCGTGGTCATGGAGATTCCTTGGGGTTCACAGAAAAGCGCAAGCATAGTGCAGCGCAGCATTCTTTTCAAGCAAATTAATTGGGGTCAGATTCCAATTAATTGACAAATTCCATTTACGCGAATTAATTGGGGACAGGTGTTTGCAAAAGCTTCAGACCTGACGTCGACGTTGTCACGTCCTCATTTTTCCTGATGCAAATTTCGCGCCAGTACTGGTCTGCCTGCCGCCGCCTTGATCACTCGGCGCTGTGTGCGCTTTTGCAGTTCCGCCACAAAATCCGGTTCGCCAAGCGCCCAGCCGCGCAGTGCCGACTGCGTCAACGCCGTCTGCTCAGACGCTGAAATGCCCGTCTGCACCAGTTCGGCGTAGGCCGCCTCACGGGCAAACGGCGTATTGCCGAGTTCCCAGTACAAGGAATGAGGCGTCAGCAACGGATCGGTGCGCAGACCGACATAGTGCCCGTGACTCGACCAGGGATAGTCGCGCGCCTGCTGCACCAGACTGGCGCGCACTGGGTTCAGGTCGATATAGGCCATGCAAGCCAGCAGGTAACGCTCGGTCTGGATCAGTGTGGACTTGTAGCGGCCTTCCCAAAGGGTTCCTGTGCGCCCTTGCGCGTCGTTGAAGTGGCGCACATAGTTTCGACCGACGGCCTGCATCATCTGCGGCAAGCCAGCGTCCGACGAAGGTGTTGCCAGCAAATGAAAGTGGTTGCTCATCAATACGTAGCCATGAACCGCCACCTCGAACTTCGCCGCCGACTGGGCCAAAAGGTCCAGCAACTCCTCGTAGTTGGCATTGCTGGCAAAGATGGCCTGGCGGTTATTGCCGCGCTGGATCACATGGTGTGGATAACCAGGCAGCGTGAGTCGGGGCAGGCGGGCCATGAGATTCTCCGAAAGTTAAATTCCGGATGATGATAATTGGAATCTGACCCCAATTAATCCTTTGTGGCGCGGCGCTGCACTGATGCGATGTAGGCGTTGCCATCGGGACCGGTACCGGCGCGCTGGGCGTCCCAGATCATTTGTCCAAGGCATTCCATGGCTTCGTGGTGCGCTGCGTGCAGGTCGCCGCGGCGCGCGGTCAGCAGTTCCACCGCCTGCCGAATACCGCGGGGCTGGTCGATGCTGCACTGCTCGGTGATAGCCAAATGCATCGACAGATGCAGGAAAGGGTTGTCTTCACCGATCTTGAGCGTCTCGGCCCTCAGCAGGGCGGCGTCGAGATCGGACAATTCAGTGTGGAACTCCGGATGCTCGTCCATCCAGCGGCTGGCGATCTCCTCGATCGCCTCCAGCGCATGGCCGGACTGGGACTTTTGGTAAACCGTACAAAAAAAACGCCGTACATCGGCTGGTGAGGGGGTAAACATGGCGGGATTCTCGCTCAACTTATGATCGGTGATGCCCGAAGTGAATCCCGCCCCAGTCCCTTCTGCCGCCAGCATGGCCAACCGAACGTGATCACCGATCCGGCTTTTTACGCCGTGGCGATTCCCTCCGTGGTGCTGCTGGGTGTCAGCAAGAGCGGCTTTGGCGTCGGCTTTGGTGCACTGGCCGTTCCCATGATGGAGCTGGCCGTCACCGTGCCCGAGGCCGCCGCCATCCTGATGCCGGTGTTGCTGCTCATGGACGTGATGGCTCTGGGGGCATTGCGCAACAACGTCGACCGTCTACTGATCCGCTTTCTGCTGCCTTTTGGACTGGCCGGAATTGTTATGGGTGCCCTGCTGTTCACGATGCTGGACACGAAGACCGTGGCGGGCGTCGTGGGCGGCCTGACCCTGTTGTTCCTGGCGCAGCGCCTGCTGTTTCCACCGCACGCCGACAGTCCGCCGCCACCGCGCTGGCTGGGCGCCCTGCTCACCCTGACCTCGGGTTTCACCAGCTTTGTGGCGCACGCCGGCGGGCCGCCGATACAGTTCTACGTGATTCCCTTGCGACTGGCGCCGCTGGTGTTCACCGGCACCATGGCGGCCTTCTTCTTCATCATCAACCTGGCCAAGTGGCTGCCGTATGCCTGGTTGGGCCTGCTGGACTGGCGCAACATGAGCACCTCGGTGGCGCTGCTCCCATTTGCACCCATCGGGGTCTGGCTCGGAGTACGGTTGGCGCGTCGCATGCACCCGACGCTGTTCTACCGCGTGCTGCACATCGGCATGTTCCTTTCCGGCAGCAAGCTGCTGTGGGACGGACTGCGCTAAGGCTCAACGTGGCGCTGCCAGAGGCAGGTTCCTCTTGACCCCGTCCAAACCTGCGCAGGCAGGCTCGGAGCTGCGGGGTCAAGCCGTCCCGCCAACGGTCAAGCCTTCGATGCGCAGTGTCGGTTGACCCACACCCACGGGCACGCTCTGGCCTTCCTTGCCGCATACGCCCACACCCGTGTCCAGCGCCAAGTCGTTGCCGATCATGGTGATCTTTTTCAGCGACTCCGGACCGCTGCCCACCAGCGTCGCACCCTTGACCGGGTACAGGATCTTGCCGTTTTCGACCCAGAACGCCTCGCTCGCGGAAAACACAAACTTGCCCGAGGTGATGTCGACCTGACCGCCACCAAAGTTGGTCGCGTACACGCCCTTCTTGATGCTGGCGACGATTTCCGCCGGGTCCTGAGCTCCGCCCAGCATGAAGGTGTTCGTCATGCGCGGCATGGGCACGTGGGCGTAGCTTTCGCGCCGACCGTTACCCGTGGATTTCACGCCCATGAGACGCGCGTTCATCGAGTCCTGCAGGTAACCCTTGAGAATGCCGTCCTCGATCAGCACGTTGCGCTGCGTGGCATGGCCTTCGTCATCGACATTGAGTGAACCGCGGCGCTGCGAGATGCTGCCGTCGTCCAGCACCGTCACACCCTTGGCCGCGACACGCTGGCCGACCCGGCCGCTGAAGGCGCTGGAGCCCTTGCGGTTGAAGTCGCCCTCGAGGCCGTGGCCAATGGCTTCATGCAGCAGCACACCGGGCCAACCCGGGCCCAGCACCACGCTCATGACACCGGCCGGCGCGGGTCGCGCGTCCAGATTGGTCAGCGCGGCGTGCACGGCAGCATCCACGTATTCATTGATTTGCGCATCGTCAAAATAGGCCAGACCAAAGCGACCGCCGCCGCCGCCCGACCCGACTTCGCGGCGCATCTGGCCGTTGACCTTGGCTTGCGCAATCACCGTCACTGACAGGCGCACCAGAGGTCGCACGTCGGCGGCCAGGGTGCCGTCGGCACGCGCCACCAGCACCACGTCGTATTCGCTGGCCAGGCCGGCCATGACCTGCGCCACGCGCGGGTCCTTGGCCCGGGCCAGCTTTTCCACCCGGCCCAGCAGCGCCACCTTGGCGGCGCTGTCCAACGTATCAATCGGGTCCAGACCTGCATACAGGGATCGGCTGGCGGCAATCTTCGGCGTCACAACCTTGCTCTTGCGCGACTGGGAGGCTGCCGAAATCGCGCGCACGGTACGCGCGGCATCGAGCAGCGAGGCCTCGGAAATATCGTCCGAATAAGCAAAAGCGGTTTTTTCGCCGCTGACCGCACGCACGCCCACACCCTGGTCGATGCTGAAGGAGCCTGTCTTCACGATGCCCTCTTCCAGGCTCCAGCCTTCGCTGCGCGTGTACTGAAAATACAGGTCGGCGTCGTCCACCTTGTGTGCCGTGATTTCAGCCAGGGCGCGCGCCAGATGTGCCGGTGTCAGTCCGAAGGGCTCGAGCAGCAGGCTTTGGGCAATCGCCAGACGATCGGCGGTGGGCTGGCGTTGCGGCGCAGCGCTGCGCAGCTGCGGCAGGGAGAGGGAATTTGGGCGTGGGGTCATGGCGCCATTTTAGGTGGCACAGGATGCCCACGGGGGCGACAGGTCAACGGGTCAGGACTGCACCAGCCGCTTGGAGCGCGCGATCGACATCAAGATCCCCAGCCCCATGCCCAGCGTCACCATGGCCGTTCCGCCGTAGCTGATGAAGGGCAAGGGAACACCCACCACAGGCAGGATGCCGCTCACCATGCCCATATTCACGAAGGCATAGGTGAAGAAAATCAGCGTGATGCTGCCGGCCAGCAAACGCGCGAACAGGGTCGGTGCCTCCAGCGCAATGGCCAGTCCGCGCAACACCAGCACGACGAAGGCAACGATCAGCAACAGGTTGCCCAGCAGGCCGAATTCCTCCGAAAAAGCAGCAAAGATGAAGTCGGTGGTGCGCTCCGGAATGAACTCCAGATGCGTCTGCGTACCCTGCATGAAGCCCTTGCCCAAAAAGCCCCCGGAGCCGATGGCAATCATTCCCTGGATGATGTGAAAGCCCCGGCCCAGCGGATCGCGCCCCGGGTCCATCAGCGTGCAGATGCGTTGCTGCTGGTAGTCGTGCAGCACCGGCCAGCGCACACCGTCGGCGCACAGCGAGGACTCGAAAAACACCAGCAAAAACACCCCGACCAAGCCCAGTACCACCGGCGGCGCAATCAGTTTCCAGCTCAGCCCAGCGAAAAACATCACCCCCAAACCGGCCACCAGCACCAAGATGGCCGTGCCCAGATCGGGCTGCTTCACGATCAGTCCGATCGGCACAAACAGCAGGACGCCGGCCACTAAAAAGTCCAGCGGACGCAGTTGCCCCTCACGTTTCTGGAACCACCAGGCCAGCATCAAGGGCATGGCGATCTTCAAAATTTCGCTGGGCTGGATCGTGATGCCCACGTTGAGCCAGCGTCGCGCGCCTTTCTTGGTGATGCCGAAAACCGCCACGGCAACAAGCAGCGCCACGCCCGCCAAATAGAGCGGCACGGCCAGCGCCATGAGGCGCTGCGGCGGAATCTGCGCCACCACGAACAAAATGGCGCCGGCAATCAGGATATTGCGAGCATGGTCGGCAAAACGCGTCCCGTGGTCGTAGCCGGATGAGTACATGGTCAACAACCCGGCGCACGCCAGGGCGAACACAGCAAACGCCAGCGGCCCGTCAAAACCGCGAAACCACAGGGGCACGCGGCGCCACAGGGAAGGTCTGTTGAATCGGGTCACCATCCCCGGATTATCCCTGCCCCTAGACGGCCTCGCCGGTCGGCCGGCATTCGACCCCGGAGGGAAAGCGCCCAAAGCCTGACTTCAAGGAAAAAAAGTCAGGCGCCCTCCCTGGGTTAGTGAACTATCAGCACCTCTGACGACAGCGGCTTCGTCCACCTCGTCCTTCAGTGCCACGCCCGTGAGGCGGCGCGAACGCGACTGGGTCAGGATCTGAAAAACCTTTGCCGCCGCGGCGGACATGGCCAGCCCGCCCTGACGCACATTGGAGATGCAATTGCGTTGCGCGTCTGTGCATCCGACCCGGGGCGCCCAGGTGATGTAGACGCCCAGACTGTCGGGCGAACTCAGTCCCGGGCGCTCGCCGATGAGCAGCACGACACAGCTGGCGTTCAGGCCGGCCCCCACCTCGTCCCCAACCGCCACGCGTGCCTGCTCCACCAGGGCAACAGGGGCCACGGTCCAGGTCTGAGCGGTGTCGGCGCGCAGGCGGTCCAGCACCCGCACCAGCAAAGGCACAGCGTTGGCGTGCACCGCCAGCGCGGACAGCCCATCGGCAATGACGAATGCCACATCGAAGGCTGCATCCGTCAGCGTAGCGGTCTGCCAGTGCACCAAACGCTGGCGCGAATCCTCATCCAGCCGGCGACCTTCGTCGGGGCGCTGCAGATAGCGGGCCCGGTCACTGGCGGCGCTGTGCAACAGCAACGTCTCATGGCCCTGGGCGCGCAGTTCGGCCGCCAGGCCAAGGGCATCGAGCGGAAGGTGCACGGCGTCGCGCGCCTGGGCGTGGGCCAACTGAAAGGCCAGATGGGCGGCGGTGGGCAGGCTGTTGCCGGCCCGACCCAGGGCGATGCGCGCGTCGGTGAAGCGGCGCAGCGATTCCCAGGAGGCGGTCGTCACCAGTGCTTTTTCGGTCATGAGCCCTCCAGCATGCGCAGCGTACGTGCCATGCCCGCCGGCATCTTGCCGCTGAGCCGGCCCGGCGCGCCGGGCTCGACCAGTTCCATCTTTTGCAGCCAGGCCTCAAACTCCGGTGCCGCACCCAGCCCCATGATCTGGCGCATCACCAGTGCGTCGTGAAAGGAACTGCTCTGGTAGTTCAGCATGATGTCGTCGGCGCCCGGAACGCCCATGATGAAGTTGCAGCCGGCGGCGCACAGCATCGTCAGCAAGGCGTCCATGTCGTCCGAATCGGCCAGGGCATGGTTGGTGTAGCAGACGTCGCAACCCATGGGCAGGCCCAGCAGCTTGCCGCAGAAGTGGTCTTCCAGCCCGGCGCGCAGGATCTGCTTGCCGTCGAGCAGGTACTCCGGCCCGATGAAGCCCACCACCGAGTTCACCAGCAGCGGCTGATGGCGCCGCGCCACGGCGTAGGCGCGCGCTTCCAGGGTTTGCTGGTCGCAGCCATGGTGCGCACCGGCCGACAGGGCGCTGCCCTGCCCGGTCTCGAAATACATCACATTGGCACCGAGCTCACCGTCCTCGAAAGTCGCGCCGCGGCGCAGACCCAGTGCTGTCTGCTGCGCCGTACCCAGCAGGGCCAGGTCGATGCCGAAGCTGTTGTTCGTTCCCTGCGTGCCGCCGATCGACTGGAACACCAGGTCCACCGGCGCGCCGCGCTCCATCGCCGCGAGGGTGTTGGTCACGTGCGTCAGCACGCAGGACTGCGTGGGAATGCCGTAGCCGGCAATGACCTCGGCCAGCAACTGGTTCAGGCGCATCACCTGGGGCAGGTTGTCGGAGGCCGGGTTGATGCCGATGACGGCGTCACCGCTGCCGTGCAGCAGGCCGTCGAGCACGCTGGCGGCGATGCCGGGCGCATCGTCTGTCGGGTGATTCGGCTGCAGCCGCGTCGCCAGGCGCCCGGGCAAGCCAAGCGTGCTGCGAAAACGCGTCACGACGCGGCATTTGCGCGCAATCAGCACCAGGTCCTGCAGGCGGCAGAGCTTGCTCACCGCCGCCACCATCTCGGGCGTGAGCCCCGGCGCCAAGGTGGCGAGCGACGCCGTGTTGGCCGCATCGCCCAGCAGCCAGTTGCGAAAGTCGCCCACCGTCAGATGGCGCACCGGCACAAAGGCCGCAGCATCGTGCCGGTCCATGATGAGGCGCGTCACGTCGTCCACCTCGTACGGCACGACGGCTTCGTTCAGAAAGGCCGTCAGAGGCAGGTCCGCCAGTGCCATCTGCGCCGCGACCCGCTCCTGCATGTCGGCTGCCGCAACCCCGGCCAATTGATCGCCCGAACGCAGTGGGCTGGCGCGCGCCAGCAGGGTGCGCAGATCGGCAAAGCGGTAGCTGCGCGCGCCGATGCTGTGAACGTAACTCATGGGGCGTCCAAGCTTTTCTTCTCGCCGCGCAGCAGCGTGAGCGCCAGCAGGGCCGACGCGATCATCGCAAACAGAAAGGTGAGGCGAGTCGTCATGGATGAAAGTTGTGGCTACCGCCCCCTCCCGGGGCTTGCGTAGATTACTGCAAAAGGGTGACACGTCCATGTCAATGCGCGAACTGACGGTGCTGGCGCCGGCCATGGGACAATCCGGCCCATGTTTGTACTATTTGAAGATGCCGGAAAATTTCTGGCCGGACGTGTGCTGTCCGAGGCCGATGCCTCGACGCAGGTGGAGTTGGACAGCGGCAAGCGCGTGAAGGTGAAGAACGCCAACCTGCTGCTGAAGTTCGACAAGCCGGCGCCGGCCGATTTGCTGCGCCAGGCCCAGGCCCTGGGCGCGACCATCGAACTGGAACTCGCCTGGGAGTTTGCGCCCGAGGACGAATTCGGTTTCGCCGATCTGGCGCGGGAGTACTTCAGCGCCAATCCCACGCTGGAACAGCAAGCCGCCATGCTGTTTTGCCTGTTCGACGCGCCGCACTACTTCCGCCGCGCCGGCAAGGGACGCTTTCGCAAGGCGACGGCCGACATCCTGCAACTGGCACTGGCCGCGATCGAGAAAAAGAAGGCCGTGGCCCAGCAGATTGCCGACTGGACGCAGGCACTGAGCACCGGCGACTGCCCACCCGCGATTCGCGAGCAGCTGTTCAAGATCCTGTTCAAACCGGACAAGAACGCCCCCGAGTACAAGGCGGTTGTGGAGGCCTCGCGCGCCACGCACAAGGCGCCGCTGGACCTGCTGCAACAGGCTGGCGCCATTGATTCGCCCTACCAGTTCCACTGGAAGCGCTTCCTGTTCGAGAACTTCCCCAAGGGCACGGACTTCCCTGCCCTGCAGGCGCCGCCCATCCTGGACGAGCTGCCGCTGGCGAATGTGCAGGCCTTCTCCATCGACGACTCGGCCACCACCGAAATCGACGACGCCCTGTCGGTGCAGGGTCTGGGCAGCGGCATCGTGGTGCTGGGCATCCACATCGCAGCGCCGGGCCTGGCGGTGCTGCCGGGCAGCGCCATCGACCTGGCGGGTCGTGCGCGCCTGTCCACGGTCTACATGCCGGGCTACAAGGTGACGATGCTGCCCGATGCCGTGGTGCAAAGCTACACCTTGCAGGAGGGCAAGGACTGCCCGGCGGTGTCGCTGTACGTCACGCTGGACGAGGCCACGCTGGCCATCCAGTCCAGCGTCACCAAGCTGGAACGCGTGCCCATCGCCGTGAACCTGCGCCACGACCAGCTCGACGCCATCGTGACGCCCGAGTGGCTGGAAAACCCGGCTTTCGAACACGCCAACACGCCGCTGCCGGCGCGCATCGAGCGCAGCCAACTGTCCTTCCTGTTTCGCTTGGCCAAACAGCTCAAGGCCCAGCGCGAAGTGGTGCGTGGCAAGCCGGAGAACTTCAATCGTCCCGACTACAACTTCAAGCTCGTCGGCAACGACGGCGCGGAGCCCAAGGGCGACGAGCAGGTGCAGATCAGCGTGCGCCAGCGCGGCGCGCCGCTGGACCTGATCGTGGCCGAGGCCATGATCCTGGCCAACAGCAGCTGGGGCCAGTGGATGGCCGAACTCGGCGTGCCCGGCATCTACCGCAGCCAGGCCAGCCTGGCGCCGGGTGTCAAGGTGCGCATGGGCACCAAGGCCCTGCCGCATGCCGGCATCGGCGTGCCCAGCTACGCCTGGAGCAGCTCACCGCTGCGCCGCTACACCGACCTGGTGAACCAGTGGCAGATCATCGCCTGCGCCAAACACGGCCGCACCGCCGCGCTGGCCGCCCCCTTCAAGCCGCGCGACACCGAACTGTTTGCCATCATCTCGGCGTTTGACGCCACCTACGCCGCCTACAACGGCTACCAGCAGGGCATGGAACGCTTCTGGACGCTGAAGTACCTGCACCAGCAAGGCATCACCGAACTGGTGGTCAGCGTTTTCAAGGAGATCCCCGGCGGCGTGCTGGTGCGCGCCGACGACTTGCCACTGGTGCTGCCGGTCATGGGCGTACCTGGCCTGCCGCGCGGCGCGCGGCTGCGCATCAGGCTGGGCACGGTGGACGAGATCGCCCTGGACGTGAGCGGCACGCTGCTCGAGCGCCTGGACAGCGAGGCCGGCGCCGATGCGGCCCAGGCGCAGGAACCGGAGGGCGAAGACGATGACGCGCCGGTGGGGCCGATCGCACTGGCCATGGACCTGTCGGAACCCGAGGTGGCCACAGGCACCGCCACAACGCCGTGAAGCTGCGCCGCTTCAGCACCTTGCAATGGGCTTTGGGCGTCTCCGTCCTCGCCCACGCATTGCTGCTGAGCGTGCGCTTCATTGACCCCGAAGGCCTCAAGCGGGTGTTTCAGGACACGGCGTTGGACGTCATCCTGGTCAACGCCAAAAGCAACGAGGACCCCACCAAGGCCCAGGCCATCGCCCAATACTCGCTCGCCGGCGGCGGCGAGTCCGAAACAGGTCGCGCCACCACGCCGCTGCCGCCGTCGCTGGTGACGGACCTGGGCGATGCCGTGCAGGACGCGCAGCGCAAGCTCGAGGCCATGAACGAGCAGCAGTCCATGCTGCTGGCGCAGATCAAGCAGGAAGTGGCGTCGCTGCCCGACGCCGCACAAAGCAGCAAGAACCCGCAGGCCCAAGCCGAGGAAGACCGGCGACGCCAGCTCATCAAACTGCTGGCCGAGATCGAGCGCCGCGTCAACGAACAAAACGCCAGGCCGAAAAAGCGCTATGTCAGTGCCGCCACGCAGGGTGCGGTCTACGCCGTGTACTACGACAAGCTGCGGCAAAGCATCGAGGCCAAGGGAACGGACAACTTCCCCACGGCCGCCGGCAACAAGCTCTACGGTGAGCTGACCATGATCATCACCGTGAACCATGACGGCCAGGTGCTGGCGACCGAAGTGGTGCAAAGCTCGGGCAATCAAAGCCTGGACCGGCGCGCCCAAGCCATCGCCCGGGCGGCTGGACCGTTTGGCGCTTTCAGCACTGCCATGCGGCGCGAATTTGACCAGTTCGTCATGGTGGCGCGCTTTCGCTTCACGCGCGAAGAAACCCTGGAAACCCGAATCAGCTCGCCCTGAACCGCATGCAGAACGACACCCATCTCCACCCTCTGGCTGATAGCCAGACGGCCATCGACCAGTACCGCGTCATCGGCAACCCCGTGGCGCACAGCAAGTCGCCCTGGATCCATGCGCGCTTCGCCCAGCTCACGGGTCAGACGCTGCACTACGACCGGCTACTGGCGCCACTGGACGGATTTGCCGACACGATGCGCGCCTTCATGACCAGCAGCGACGGCACGGCGCGCGGCTGCAACGTGACCGTGCCCTTCAAGTTTCAGGCCTTCAACCTGGCCCGACACGCCAGCGCGCGCGCCACGCTGGCCGGTGCGGCCAACACACTCTGGCTGGCCGACGATGGCATCCACGCCGACAACACCGACGGCGCAGGATTGGTGCACGACATCGAGCACAACGCCGGCATCGCGCTGGCCGGCCTCTCCATCCTGCTGCTGGGCGCCGGCGGCGCCGCGGCGGGCGTGCTGGGCCCGCTGTTGCAGGCCCGGCCGGCGCGCATCACGGTGGCGAATCGCAGCCCGGCCAAGGCGCATGCCTTGGTGCAAAGGCATGCCGATCTGGCCCAACTCACAACAACCGCGCTACAGGCCTGCGCACTGACCGAGGTGAGCGACGCCTACGACGTGGTGATCAACGCCAGCAGCAGCAGCCTGAGCGGCGGCGACATTCCCATCGCCGCCAGCACGCTCAAGCCGGGCGCCCTGGTGGTCGACATGATGTACGGCCCGGCGGCCCAGGGTTTCCTGCATTGGGCGCAGGCGCATGGCGCGCAGCCGCGCGACGGCCTGGGCATGCTGGTGGAGCAGGCGGCGGAAGCCTTTTTCATCTGGCGCGGCGTGCGTCCGCCTTCCGCCCAGGTGCTGCAAGAATTGCGTGACTTATGAGCCGTCGTGCCGGCGGCCAGAACACGTCAGCTTCGACCGGGCTGAAGCCGCTGTGGCGCTGGCTGGCCTGGGTGGGCTTGAGCGCGCTGGCGCTGCAATTGTTTTTCCTCAGCCGCATTGCGTTCATGCTCTGGCTGGACCCGCAGTCCACGGCGTTCCAGCGCTCCGAAGCCTGGCGGCTCAACACCACGCAGCCCGGCACCGACAGCCGGGGGCGGCCCTCACGCGCCGCACCCTGGTTGCAGGAATGGGTGCCGTACAGCGCCATCTCCGACCACCTGAAGCGCGCCGTCATCGCCTCTGAGGACAGCGAGTTCGCGCTGCACGACGGCGTCGATTGGGAGGCGCTGGAGAAAGCCTGGCAGAAAAACGCCAAGGCGCAGGAGCAGGCGGCTCGCCGAGCCCCTGCGGTGAACAGTTCTGCCAAACCGGGCCGCGCGCCCAAGGTGGTCGGCGGCTCCACCATCACACAGCAACTGGCGAAAAACCTGTTCCTGTCGGGCGAGCGCACGCTGCTGCGCAAGGGCCAGGAGTTTGTCCTGACGCTGATGCTGGAAGCCTTGCTGGACAAGCAGCGTATCCTGGAGATCTACCTGAACAGCGTGGAATGGGGAACCGGCGTGTTCGGCGCCGAGGCCGCGGCCCAGCACTATTACCGCAAAAGCGCGCGCCAACTCAGCACCGGCGAGGCCGCGCGACTGGCCGTGATGCTGCCGCGTCCCAAGTACTTCGAAAAGCTGCCCAACTCCGACTACCTGGCGAACCGCGCTGGGGTCATCGGACAGCGCATGGGGCAGGCGGAACTGCCTTGAATCCCTGGCTGCGGGTCAGGCTCAGGGGTAATTCTGCCGCGCATGCAAGACTCGCAACACCTCCAGAAGGCCTGGAAGCACCCGATACACCAGGATGTAGTCGGGATGCACAACGATCTCTCGGGTACCAGCCACCTTGCCGCGTCGATAAAGGTAGGGATGCTCGAGCGCCGGTGTGAGGGCTTCCTCGATGGACCGCCTGAGGGATTTCGCAGCTTGAGGATGACGTTCGGCGATATACCCGATGACGGATGCCAAATCGTTTCGTGCTTCGTCGCTCCAATCGATCTGCATCGCGATCGAAACCTTTAGACCACGCGAACCGCCTCTGCAGTGGCAATGATGGCGTCCATTTCGGCCATGACCTGATCATGTGGAATCCGCGGCTTTGTGCTCTGAATCGCTTCTTGCACTTTGGCACAAAACCACTGAGCGTGGCTATCAGCCTGCTCTTGGGTTGCAAATTCGGAAATGATGGGATCCAGCACTGAACTCATGATTCAAGATTATCACAAACCAAAGAATTTGTGCCAGGCCTCGATGTTCAAGGATCCCCAGCCAGCCTCTCAAACACGCTCGGCATGTAACGCAATACGCTGTTCCTGCACCGCGTGGCAGGCAATGCGCGCGGCCCCCATTTGCAGCAAGACCGGTCGCTCGGCCAGGCAGCGCGCATTGGCGTGCGGGCAGCGCGGATGGAAGGCACAACCGCTGGGGGGGGCCAGCGGATTGGGCACCTCGCCCTGCACCGGCGTGCGCGCGCGCCCCGTGTCGTGCAACTTCGGGATGGCGTCGAGCAGCATGCGCGTATAAGGATGCTGCGGCTGGGCAAACAGGGTCTGCTTGTCCGCCAGTTCCACGAGTCGCCCCAGGTACATGACGCCCACCTGGTCGCTCACATGGCGCACCACGGCCAGGTTGTGCGAGATGAACAAATAGGTCAGCCCGAGGCGGCGCTGCAGGTCCTTCATGATGTTGAGCACCTGGGCCTGCACCGACACGTCGAGCGCCGAAGTCGGTTCGTCGCACACCAGGAATTCTGGGTTCGTCGCCAGAGCGCGGGCAATGGAAATGCGCTGGCGCTGGCCACCGGAAAACTGGTGCGGGTACTTGGGGCCATCGAGTTCGCTCAGGCCCACCGAGCGCAGCAGTTCGCCAACGCGCGTCGCCAATTCGTCCTTGCCCTGCACCAGTCCATGCTCGGTCAACGGCTCGCCCACGATGTCCTGCACGCGCCAGCGCGGGTTAAGGCTGGCGTAGGGGTCCTGAAAAATCATCTGGATGCGCTTGTGCAGGACTTCGCTGCCGGGGCCCTTGAGTCCGGCGTGCAGGTCCTTTTGGTCGAACTGCACGCTGCCGCGCGATGGCTGGTACAACCCCACCAGCAGCCGCGCCACCGTGCTCTTGCCGCAGCCCGATTCACCCACCAGCGCCAGGGTCTGACCTTTTTCAATCTCGAAACTCACGCCATCCACGGCGTGCAGCAGCAGTCGCGGCTTGCCTTCGAGCACGCGGTTCAGCCAGGGCGCGGACACGTCGAAGGTTTTCGCCAGGTCGCTGACCTGGACCAGGGGAGAAGTTGTCATGGGTTCGGGGCCCCATGCAACCAGCAGGCGGCTCGTGTTGCGCCCGCGTCCAGCAAATCGGGCCGCTCAACGCTGCAGCGACCAAAGACCTTGGGGCAGCGCGGGTGAAAGGCGCAGCCATTGGGAATGGCATCGAGCCGCGGCATGGCGCCGTCGATCTGGTGCAGCCATTCGCGGTCCTGCGTGATGTCCGGAATGGCAGCCATCAAGCCGGCGGTGTAAGGGTGGGCGCTGTGGTGAATCACCTCGCGCACCGGGCCGATCTCGGCCACGCGCCCGGCGTAAAGCACGGCCACACGGTCGCAGGTTTCAGCGATGACACCCATGTCGTGCGTGATCAGCATCACGGCCGCACCGTGCTGGCGACAGACGCGCTTGAGCAGGCTGATGATCTGCGCCTGCACCGACACGTCCAGGGCGGTGGTGGGCTCGTCGGCCACGATCAGCTTGGGCTCGCCGGCCAGCGCCAGGGCGATCACCACGCGCTGGCGCATGCCGCCGGAAAATTGGTGCGGATAGTGCGCCATGCGCTGCGCTGCGGCGGCGATGCCGGTGTCTTCCAGCAAGGCAACAGCGCAGTCGCGCGCCTGCGCCTCGCTCATGGGCCGGTGCGCCAGAATGGTCTGAATCAATTGCTGGCCGATGGTGTACAGCGGATTGAGCGAGGTCAGCGGATCCTGAAAAATGGCGCCGATCTTGCGACCCCGGATGTGGCGCAACTGCCCCTGGCTCAAGTTGTCGATGCGCTCGCCCTCGAGCCGGATCTCGCCGCCGGCAATGCGTCCCGGCGCATCAATGAGGCCGATGATGGCGGCACCCGTGATCGACTTGCCGGCACCGGACTCGCCCACCACGCCCAGGATCTCACCGGGCGCGATGTCGAAGGACACCCTGTCCAGCGCGCGCAGCGTGCCGCGCCGACCGACAAACTCGACCACCAGGTCTTTCACTTCCAGCAGCGCTTGTGCCATCACTTCAGTCTCGGGTTGAGCGCATCGCGCAGCCAGTCGCCCAGCAGGTTCACGCTCAGCGAGATCAGCACCAGCATGGCACCGGGGAACAAGGTGATCCACCATTCTCCGGAAAAAAGATATTTGTTGCCGACCTGGATCAGCGTGCCCAGCGAGGGCGAGGTGGGCGGTGCGCCCACGCCCAGAAAGGACAGCGTGGCCTCCGTGATGATGGCCGTGGCCACCTGTATCGTGGCCAGCACCAGCACCGGCCCCAGCACATTGGGCAGCACGTGGCGGCGCATGATGCGCAGACTGGAAACGCCGGTGACGCGCGCCGCCTGCACGTACTCCTTGTGCCGCTCCACCAGGGTCGAGCCGCGCACCGTGCGCGCGTACTGCACCCAGCCGGTCAGGGTGATGGACAGGATCAGCACGCCAAAGGCGACCGACTCGGGTGCTTGTGGGAACAGCGCGCGGCCGACGCCGGCCATCAGCAGCGCCACCAGGATCGCCGGGAAGGACAGCATGACATCGCACAGGCGCATCAGCACGGCATCGACCCAGCCACCCAGAAAACCGGCCAGCAAGCCCAGCGCCACACCGATCAATGCCGACAGCAGCACCGAAGCGAAGCCCACAGCCAGGGAAATGCGCGCGCCGTACATCAGGGCCGAGAAAATATCGCGACCCTGGTCGTCGGTGCCCAGCAGGTAGTTGCTGCTGCCGCCCGCGATCCAGACCGGCGGCAGGCGCGCATCGCTCAGCTCCAACGTTGCCAGATCAAAAGGGTTGTGCGGCGCCACCCAGCCGGCAAAAACCGAAGCGAAGATGCACACCAGCGCGACCAGGGCCGCAGCCATCGCCACCGGTGAGGCGCGAAAGCTGTGACCGAGGTCGGAATCCCAGAGGCGAAAGTGCGCGCGTTCCAGCCAGCCGTGCATGCGCTTACTTGTTGACCTTGACGAACTTCCAGGCCATGCCGTTGTCCGGCCACTGCACCAGCTCGATGTTTTTCTTCGCACCCCAGTTCAGCGCCTGCTGGTGCAAGGGAATGTGGCCCACTTCATCCTGATGAATCTTCATGGCCTCATGGATCATTTCCGTGCGCTTCTTGTCGTCGGTCTCGGATGCGATCTTGCCGGTCAGTTCATCAACCTTCGCGTTGCTGTAGGCGCCCAGATTGAACTGGCCCTGGCCACCTTCGCCCGGGCTGGCCATGATGGAATACAACACGTTGTGCGCATCCACCGTGCTCGACGTCCAGCCCAGCATGTAGAAGCTGGTGTCGCGGCGCAGGATCTTCGGAAAGTAGGTGCCCTTGGTCTCGGCTTCCAGGTTGATCTTCACGCCAATCTTCGCCAGGTTGGCCGCCACGGCCTGGCAAATGGCGGCGTCGTTCACATAGCGGTCGTTGGGGCAGTTCAGCTTGACCTCGAAGCCCGCCGGGTAGCCGGCCTCGGTCAGCAGTTTCTTCGCCGCTGCCGTATCAAAAGGCAGGCGTTTCGCCAGATCGGGCGCAAAACCCTTGACCTGGGGCGGGATCATCAGCGCCACCGGCGTGGCCGCGCCGCGCATCACGGTCTTCTGGATGCCGTCGATGTCGATGGCCTGGAAGAAGGCCTGGCGCACGCGCTTGTCCTTGAACGGGTTCTTGCCCTTGACGTTGGAGAACTGCAACTCATCGCGCTTCTGGTCCATCCCCAGGAAGATGACGCGCAACTCGGGGCCCTGCAGCACCTTGAACTTCGCGTTGCCCTTGAGTCGCTCCACGTCCTGCACCGGCACCGGCTCCATCACGTCAACCTCACCCGACAACAGCGCCGCCACGCGCGTGCTGTCGTTGCCGATCGGCGTGAAGATCACCTCGTCCACATTGCCGTCGATCTTGCCCCAGTAGGCGCCGTTGCGAGAGAACGTGGTGCGCACACCGGGCTGGCGCTCGCGCACGCGAAAAGGGCCGGTGCCGCTGGCACGGAACGAGGCCGCGTTCTCTATGCCTTTGCGCCGGTCCACGGGCTTCACCGCCTGGTTCGCCTCGCACCACTTCTTGCTCATGATGTGCCACTGCGTGAAGGCCTCGGGCAGGATCGGGAAAGGCGCATTCAGCACGATGTCGATGGCGTGGTCGTTGATCTTCTTGATTTCCTTGATCTGACCGACATAGGTCTTCATGTCCGAGCCGTCGCCCTTGGCGCGCTCATAGCTGAAAATCACATCGTCAGCGGTGAACGGCGCGCCGTCGTGAAACAGCACGCCTTGGCGCAAGTTGAAGCGCCACACGGTGGGCGAGGTCTGCTTCCAGTCGGTCGCCAGCGACGGCGCCAGCTTGTAGTCGCGCCCCCGCGTCACCAGCGGCTCGTACACATTGCCCACCACGGAGAGTTGCAGCGACTCGTTGAGCGAATGCGGGTCCAGCGACAGGGCGTCGCCCTGGTTCGCGACCTTGAGCGTCACGGCGGACGCCGTCGTTGCCGCGAGCGCGACGGCGCTGAGTGCAAAGGCCAGTTTCGATTGAAGGCGCATGAAATTCTCCGGTTGAAAAAAGTGTTGGGTTGGGGTTTCAGACGGTGGCGGGCAAGGGCATGGCCTGCTCCACCAGACTGGCGTGCAAGGCAGCGCCCAGCGGCAACACCTCGTCGTTGAAATCGTAGCGGCTATTGTGCAGTGAACAGCCCGTGCCATCGGCGCCACCCTGGCCCAGCCGCAAATAGGCGCCTGGCTTGGCCTGCAGCATGAAGGAAAAGTCCTCCGCCCCCATGCTCGGTTCCAGGTCACGCACCACGTGCTCGGCGCCCACCAGGCTTTGCGCCACGTCGGCGGCGAAGTGGGCTTCGACAGAAGTGTTCACCGTGGCCGGGTACAGGCGCTCATAGCTCACGGTGGCCGTGGCGCCAAAGCCTTGGGCCACTGCGGCACAAAGTTCCGTCAGGCGCCGCTCCACCAGCTCCTGCACGTGGGGACGAAAGCTGCGCACCGTGCCCACCAGGGTGGCGCTGCCCGGCACGACGCTCATGGCCGAGGCGTCGCCCGCGTGCACCGCGCAGATGCTGATGACCGCGCTGTCGATCGCCTTGACGTTGCGCGACACGATGCTTTGCACGGCCGTGATGATGTGCGCGGCCACCAACACCGGGTCCACGGTCTGGTAGGCGTGCGCGCCGTGTCCGCCCAGGCCGGTGATCTCGATCGTGATGCGGTCCGCCGCCGCCATCATGGGACCCGGGTTCAAGCCAATGGTGCCGGCGCGCATGTGCGGCCAGTTGTGCATGGCATAGACCGACTGCACCGGGAAGCGATCGAACAGCCCGTCTTCAATCATGGCGCGCGCACCGGCATAGCCCTCCTCGCCAGGCTGGAAGATCAGCACCGCTGTCCCGGCAAAACGGCGCGTCTGCGCCAGGTAGCGCGCCGCCCCCACCAGCATCGCCGTGTGACCGTCGTGGCCGCAGGCGTGCATGCGCCCGCTGCTGCCAGACTTCCAGGCAAAGTCGTTGTGTTCGGTCATGGGCAGTGCGTCCATGTCGGCGCGCAGTCCGACCATCGCCGGCACGCCATGCGCGTTGCCTGTTTGCTGGCCCCGGATGACGCCCACCACGCCGGTCTTGCCAATGCCGGTGTGCACCTCGTCCACGCCGCACAACTGCAGCGCCTGCGCCACGCGCTGCGCCGTATAGCGCTCTTCGAAACCAAGTTCCGGGTGGACATGCAGATCGCGTCGGAACGCGGTCAACTCGGGTAAAAATTCTGCGATCTGCGCGAAGGCGCGACCACGCACTGCATAGCTTGAAGATGGGCTGTGAAGCTTTGCCATCAATGTCCTCCTGACGCGCTCACGCGCAAGCGTGGATCGACCACGAAATACAACAGATCCACCACCAGATTGATCAGCACGAAGATCAGCGCGATCAGGCACAGGTAGGCCGCCATCACCGGGATGTCGGCAAAGGTCACGGACTGAATGAACAGCAGGCCCATGCCGGGCCACTGGAAAACGGTTTCGGTGATGATGGCAAAGGCGATCAGCGAGCCGAGTTGCAGGCCGGTGATGGTGATGACCGGCACCAGGGTGTTCTTCAGCGCGTGGCCAAAGTGGATGGTCCGGTCCGGCAGGCCGCGGGCCCGGGCAAACCGGATGTAGTCGGTGCGCAGCACCTCGAGCATCTCGGCGCGCACCAGACGCATGATCAGCGCCAGCTGAAACACCGCCAGCGTCACCGCCGGCAGCACGATGTGGTGCCAGCCGTCCAGCGTCAGCAGACCGGTGGCCCAGGGACCCAACTGCACCGTGTCACCGCGGCCAAAGCTGGGGAACCACCCCAACCACACGGTGAATACCAGGATCAACAGAATGCCGATCAGAAAGGTCGGCAGGGATACGCCCAGCAGCGACAGCGTCATGAGCAGTTGGCTGGACAGCGTGCCGCGGCGCAGCGCCGCATAGACCCCCATGGGGACACCTATCAGCAAGGCCAGCAGGGCCGCCAGCACGGCCAGTTCCAGCGTGGCCGGAAAGCGCTCGCCCAGCAGGCGCGACACCTTGGCGCCTTGACGCAGGCTCAGGCCGAACTCGCCCTGCACGGCATTCACCAGAAAGTGCCAGAACTGCACGAAAAATGGCTGGTCCAGCCCCAGATCGGCGCGCAAGGCGCGGATCTGATCGGGTCGCGCGTCCTGACCCAGCAGGAACACGACGGGGTCACCCACGTACTGGAACAGCATGAAGGCGATGAAGGCCACCGAGACCATGACCACCAGCGCTTGCAGCAGACGACGCAGTATGAAAACGAACATGAAACCCCGTTGAATGAAGCGGCAATGCTAGCAGAGCAGGAGGCGTGCCGGGCCCGGGGTTTACTTGGAGAAATCCGCGCTGCGAGTTGTCGCACAAACTGCGCAACGACCCCATGGTCTTGCCACGGACAATTTACACCCGCCCGTGTTCCTCCGCCAACGCCAGCGACACACCGTGTTTGAGGCGATTAGCGGCGTCTTTGTCAGGATCGAATTCGCAGCGCACAGCTTTATCGTATTGGCTTTTATTGTTTTTCGCTCGTAAAAAAGCCCCGCTGCGTTGCCGCAGCGGGGCTTTGGATGTTTCTAAATCTCTCGCTGGCTCACGCCAGCGTCAGATCAGAATACGTAGATCATGCCCAGAGCGTAACCGTTGCCGGCAGGGCTCCAACCGGTGATGGTCTTGTCCAGGTGGCCGTAGTCAAAGTAGGCGTAGGTGTTCTTGAACACTTGACGATTCACGAAAAACTCCGTCGCAGCTGCGCTTGCATTGGTGTCCCTGGAGTAATTCACGCCAATATTGAAACCTGCCACCGGAGCGACGACGCCAACCGTTGGGCCCTTGGCAGTCGTGCCATATGCGCCAGTTGCGTAACCGGCCATCAACTTGACCACACCCAGATCATAGTTGCCAGCCACCGACGAGAAGTCCTTGCCACCGTTCACATTGGAGGTCTGGTGCGTCGCGGACAGCGCGAGCGGACCCTTGTTGTAGTTCAATGCAAGCGAGTAGGCTGCCTTGGCATTGGCCACATTGCCTTCAGGCACGAAGCCGGCTTGCACCTTGAAGTCGCTCATCACCGGCGAGATATATTGCAGCGAACGCGACTGGCGTGGCATGAGCCATGAACCGACTGCGGCGTTGGCTTGTGCCGACGCGACATTCGATGCACCGTTCAGGTCCAGGTCAATGCTTGACTGAAACGGCACCGAATCTTGACGTCCCAGGCGAACTTCACCAAAGGAGCCAGAAAAACCAACCCAGGCAGCACGGCTGAAGAAGGTGCCACCCGAACTCACTGAACCGTCGGTACCAATACCGCCCGTTTCAAATTTGAAATTGCCCTTGATGCCGGAACCGAGGTCCGCGCTGCCCTTGACGCCAATACGAGTCGTCGAATTCCCGTAGGAACCACCGCCCTCGTCGCCACCTGAGTGGAAGTCGGCCTTCTTGCCGGCAGCATCCTGGCTGATGGTCTTGCCATAGCTCATGTCAATCACGCCGTAGACCGTAGCGGCGGGGGCTGCGACCTGTGCATGGGCTGCGCCCAGAACACTCAACAGAACGGCGGCGGGAATCATTTTCATCATCATCTTCATTTATTTATTCCAAGGGTTTGTTTCAGGCGTCACTCGGCGATTCGATCTTCTGCAACCTGCCAGCCCATACACGTTCACTGAATGCCTGGGAGAACGCCTGTTATATCCATTCAATTTGATCACTCATGAAGAAACGCTGCGGCGTTTCAACTCGTCTGGCAATCTGTTTCTTACAGCGGATCGAATACAGAGGTTGAAGATAAACAGGCTTGTCCGCACTGTCAAGAAATGACGCTGGTCATTTAACCACAAGAGGCTTTATTGCAACAAAATCGTCATAAACAAATGGACGCACCATCGGCATAGGGGGCAGCCATTATCGACTGCGCCCCTGCCACACCACCCGGCATGCGGGTCCGCACCGGGCGGTTTACAGGGACTCACCGCGTAGGCAAGTTAATTCCTGCCTTTCTTTGTTAACGGATTTCAGCAAGATCGTCAGGTGAAGCGCGAGGAAACGAGGAATAGACTGCACATTTACAGACGGCCTTGTTGCACTTGTCGTGCGGGCCCAGATACGAACCGCTTGGTGGGACTCCATTTCGAGAACGGGTTTTGCAAATGCAAACCCTGACCGCCCGTCGAGCTTACCCACCACCGGTCTAACCTGTTTAATGCATCTTCAGTTTTACGTCTTGCAGAGATATACCTTCGACTTAACTACGCCATTGCTGTTGCCAAACCAGTTGGCTTGACGCTCACATGCAGGGGATCAAAGCGGCACCCCTTGGTCATCATGGCCCACAGAATGCGTGCATTCTTGTTTGCCATCGCCACGGCCGCCTTTTGCCAGCCTGACTTCTCACGCAGTTGATTCAGCCACTTCGAGATCGGGTCATCGCGCTTGTGTGCCGTCATTACTGCAGCCTTGGCACCTTGGATCAGCAACGTACGTAGGTACATGTCGCCTCGCTTGGTGATGCCGCTCAGGCTGTTCTTACCTCCACTGGAGTTTTGGCTCGGCGTCAACCCCAACCAGGCTCCAAACTGCGCACCGTTCTTGAACTGATGAAAGTCACCTACGGTGGCCACCACAGCAGAGGCGGTCACCGGGCCTACTCCAACAAGCGCTTTGGCCGCCTTGGCCTGCGCATCATCCTTCACGTGTGCACTGATGCGTTCATCACACCAGTGGATACGCTCTTCGATATCTTTCCAGTGGTCATAGGCCTCTTGGATGACCAGCCGCGCCAATCCGGATAGATCATTGCTGGCATCCTCCAACATTTCAGTCAACTTCTCACGTAATTTGTCTGGACTCTTGGCCGCCACCAGGCCGAACTCAGTCAACATTCCTCGAACGCGATTGATGCCCGCTGTGCGTTCCTCTTTCAACCCCTCACGCAATCTGTGCACGCACAATATGCCCTGTTGAAATGTGGTCTTGGCCGGCACAAAACGCATGTTCGGTCTGGACGTCGCTTCGCAAACAGCAGCCGCATCGTTGGCGTCATTTTTGCCCCCTTTGCCCTGCAGCCGGTAGGGCACTACCAGGTGTGCTGCGATGATTTTGACGTTCAAGCCCATGGCAATAAGTTTGCGGGCCCAGTGATGGGCGCCACCACACGCCTCCATCGCCACTAGGCAACCTAGTGGAAGCTGCGCGCACCACGGCAGGAATTTGTCTCGACTCAGTTGCCGGTTGGTGACAAGTTTTCCATCAACATCAACGGCGTGAACCTGGATCACAGACTTTGCTAAATCTACACCGACTCGTGTAATCTCGCTCATGGGACTTCCCCTTTCAAAGGTTAAAGATTGACTTCCGCAAACCAATCTTGGCACTTGATGCCGCTACTGGAAAGCGGGGAGTCCCTTCGTATTTCGAGAAGTTGAGGTCATGAGAGACGTGGTACCTCAAGGGCATCAAAGTAGGCGATCGTCAGCGTTGTCTTGAGCAGTCGATCGCTGTTGCGCCACCAGCGGCGCGAATTCGCCGCCACCTGTGCCGCCACAGCAACGCTGGCTCCCAACGCACGCAGTTCGCGAAACATGGTTG
>CAIKVZ010000075.1 GCA_903830985.1 uncultured beta proteobacterium | reverse complement strand
CGCCAGCGCGCGATCTGCAAGGTGTCGGCCTGGCTGGCGAGGTTGCTGCGCGCAATGGACAGGCGCGCTTGCAGATTGCGCAATTCGATATAGCTCAGCGCTACCTCCGCTGCCAGCGAAACCTGCACCTGTGCCAGCGTGGCAAGAGCCGCCCGGGCCTCGGCTTCCGTAGCGGCCAGGGCGTTGTGTTTACCGCCGAAAACATCGGGCTCCCAACTGGCGTCCAGGCCAGCGGCGAAACTGTTGCCAGCCGGGTTGCCGCCCGAGCGCGCGCGCTGCGCCGAGGCGGAGGTGCCGAGTTGGGGCAAGAGGCCGGCGGCGCTCACGTCGCGCAGTGCACGTGCCTGCAGCAGGCTGGCGCGCGCGCTGCGCACATCGGTGTTGGCCTGCAGCGATCGATCAATCAGTGCCGTGAGTTGCGGGTCTTGCAGACGGGTCCACCATTGCGCCAGATCGGTGGCTGCGGTGTTCTTCTCATCCTGGCCTGACCAGGTTAGGGGCACAGCCACTGCGGGCAGCGGCGCTTCGGGCCCGGGAATGTGGGCGCAGGCAGCGAGTGCGCCGGTACAGGCGGCCAGCAGCCAGGTGCGTGCCGGGGCTGCGAACAGTCGAACAGACATGTTTTCCTTTTGGCATTTATTGCCGATGAAGTAGCTTGACATTTCGTTGTTCGATTTGCAGGTCAATTCAGCAAAGCCTGCGTAAAGACGCGGTCTGAGGCTATCCCTGTGGGTCTGTGGCGTGTTTGCGTCAAATCAATAAGCCTGGGTCGGTTTTCGGGTCCCATCGGGGTGTTGGCTCAGAGTTTGAACCGGTGTTGCGCAATCGACTGTGCGCCGGCGTACACAGTGGAAAGACTTGGGCTCTGGCGCAGCTTGCGGAGGATCGATGCAGGATAGAACGGCGGTCTTTGTGGCGCGCGGTCTGACCAAGGACTACGGCAGCGGGGCGACGGCGGTGCATGCGCTGCGCGGCGTCGATCTGGACATCTATGCGGGCGAATTCATCGTCTTGCTCGGCGCCTCGGGCAGTGGCAAGTCCACGCTGCTGAATATTCTGGGCGGACTCGACAACGCGAGCGCGGGCGTGGCGCGCTGGCGCGAACACGAGTTGACGCAGGCCGGCGACGCCGAACTGACGCGCTATCGGCGCGAGCACGTGGGCTTCGTGTTCCAGTTCTACAACCTTATTCCCAGCCTGACGGCGCGCGAAAACGTGGCCCTGGTGACGGACCTGGCCGAGCACCCCATGCGGCCCGAGGAGGCGCTCGAACTGGTGGGTCTGGGGCAACGACTGGATCATTTCATGGCGCAGCTGTCGGGAGGTGAGCAGCAGCGTGTGGCGATTGCCCGCGCCATTGCCAAGCGCCCCGACGTGCTGCTGTGCGACGAGCCCACCGGAGCGCTCGACTGCGCCACCGGCATTCTGGTGCTGCAGGCGATCGAGAAGGTGAACCGCGAGCTCGGCACGACCGTGGTGGTCATCACGCACAACGTGCCCATCGGGCGCATGGCCGACCGGGTGCTGCGCCTGGCCGATGGCCGCATTGCTCAAACCACGGTGAACGCCGACAGGCTGGCGGCCGACACCCTGTCTTGGTAACACGGCCATGTATCCGCTCAAGGCACTGACCCTCAAGCTATGGCGGGACCTGACGCGGCTGCGCGCGCAGGCGCTCACCATCGGCGTGGTGGTGGCTTGCGGCGTGGCCGGTTTTGTCGGAGAGTTCTCCACCCATGAGTCGCTCAAGGCTTCGCGCGATGCCTACTACGTCGCGACGCGTTTTGCCGACGTGTTTGCCAGCGTGCGCCGGGCGCCGGCGCAGTTGCGCACCCGGCT
>CAIKVZ010000074.1 GCA_903830985.1 uncultured beta proteobacterium | reverse complement strand
CTTCTTATGCAACCTCACGACTTGCTTACGCCGCTCGTGGAGTTGCTCCAGTGTTTGCTTTCTTGCGTTTTCTTTTTCCATGCCAGTGTGATTCGGAAAACTTGGAAAAGTTCATACTTTATTGGGCCCGATCAATAAATCACTCAGGTCCGCAGCAAAAGAGTGCGCCCACGCGGTCTTCACGCCACATGAATTCAATCGTCATGCTTGACGCCACTGGGGCTGAGAAATTACCTTATCGTCCCGGCGTATCGGGAAGTTCAACCCCAGGCGCGGGTGCTGGCTTCGTAAAGCGCAGCTTGTGCGCCACCGGCATCGCTCCCTCCAGCAGTACCACGTGCCAAGGCAGCATCAGGTCAGGCGCGCCGTCGTGCAACGGCGCCACCGGACAGAAAGGATCAACAGGCCTGCGATGGCAGCAGGCGGCGGCGAATGGCGCCGCCGCCTCAGACTTTCAACCGCGCAACTGCTTGGCTACAGTGGCCACGCGCTCACCGAACTGGCGCGCCGTGTCCAGGTCGCCTTGCAGCATTTCTGCAGGGGACGAGTCCGAAGGCGACTGCGCCATGGCGCCGCTGGACGATCCGACGTAGTTGATGTCGTTGCGCTGCGCGGCCTTGCTGTTGGCGGGCATCATGCCGGTGCCAACCCAGATGCCGCTGTGCTGCATGGCCAGGGTGAACAGGTAATGCAGCGTGGACAGCTTGTCGCCATTCATGGTGGCGCTGTTCGTGAAGCCGGCAAACACCTTGTCTTTCCAGGCCTGGCCATACCAGGGCTTGGAGGAGGCGTCGGCAAACTTCTTGAACTGCCAGCTCACCGAGCCCATGTAGGTCGGGCTGCCCATGATGATGGCATCGGCGCCGGACAGCGTCTCCCAGCCGCCTTCGGGCAGATTGCCCTCCGCGTCTATGGCCAGCAACTGCGCGCCAGCGCCGTCAGCCACCGACTGCGCCATGCGCAAAGTGTGTCCATAACCCGAATGAAATACCACGACTGTCTTTGCCATTGAGAGCTCCTTGAATTGACCGTTGAAAAAAATTAACCGCTTGAAAACCTATCGTGTCATTGCGAAGCCCGAAGGGCCGTGGCAATCCGTGCCATTGAAACAGCCTCAGGGCGCCAGATCGAACACCAGCACTTCGGCGTCGCGTGCCTGGCTCAGCGAGAGCGCGCTCTCGGCTTCGATCAGCGCCGCGTCGCCGCCCTTGAGCGCCTGCCCGTTGACCTCGATCTCGCCACGCACCAGGTGCACATAGCACTTGCGTTTGGCGTCCAGCGCCAGGCTCACGCTGTGCGCGCCGTCGAGCAGGCCTGCATAGAGTCGCGCGTCGGCGTGGATCGTGACGGAGTCCTGCGCACCATCGGGCGAGGCCACCAGGCGCAGTTGCCCGCGCTTTTGCGCGTCGCTGAAAGTCTTTTGCTCATAGCCCGGCGCAATGCCCTTGGCGCTGGGCTCGATCCAGATCTGAAAAAAATGCGTCTCGCCGCCGGCGTGGTTGAACTCACTGTGCTGCACGCCGCTGCCCGCGCTCATGCGCTGCACGTCGCCGGGCGGGATGGCCGTGCTGTTGCCCATGGTGTCCTTGTGCGCCAGCGAGCCCGACAGCACATAGCTGATGATCTCCATGTCGCGGTGCCCATGCGTGCCAAAGCCCTTTCCGGCCGCAATGCGGTCCTCGTTGATGACGCGCAGATTACCCCAGCCCATGTGCTGCGGGTCGTAGTAGTCGGCGAAGGAAAAGCTGTGCATGGATTTGAGCCAGCCGTGATCGGCATGGCCGCGATCCTGTGATTTGCGCAGTGTCAGCATGTGGCGTGTCTCCGTTAGTAGCGCTACTTTAGGCTGGAATCGAAATCCCTGGGTGCACGGGGTTTGATGGCATCATTCAGACAAACTGAATGATGAGTGAGAAACCATGCAAACACCGCGCGATGTCCTGACACCCGACGCCCTCGCCATGCTGCAGGCGATTCACCGTGCCGGCAGCTTCGCCGCGGCGGCGCGCGACCTCGGCCTGGTGCCCAGTGCCCTGACCTACCGGGTGCGCGCCATCGAGGAGGCGCTGGACGTGCTGCTGTTCGACCGCAGCGCGCGCCAGGCCCGCGCCACCGAGGCCGGCCTGGAACTGCTGCGTGCCAGCGAGCGCCTGCTGGGTGACATCGACGCCGTGGCGAACCGCGTGAAACGCGTGGCCACGGGCTGGGAGCCGCAGTTGACGCTGGCCGTGGACAGCATCCTGGCGCGCAGCGTGGTACTGGAACTGTGCGAGGCCTTCTTTGCGCTGGAAGGCCCGGCGGGACCGCCCACCCGCATCAAGCTGCGCGACGAGACCCTGTCGGGCACGCTCGAGGCCTTGACCTCGGGCCAGGCCGACCTGGCCCTGGGCGTGGTGCTGGAGTCCAGCGTCACCGCAGACGTTCACAGCCTGCCGCTGGGTACCTCGAACTTTGTCTTTGCGGTGGCGCCGCACCATCCCCTGGCAGCAGCAGCCGAACCGCTGAGCGACAGCCTGATCCAGCAGCACCGCGCCGTGGCCGTGGCCGACAGCGCACCGCGTGGCGCGGGATTGACCTTCGGTCTGCTGGGCGGACAGGACGTCTTCACCGTGGCCACGATGCGCGCCAAGCTTGACGCCCAGCTGCGCGGCCTGGGCGGCGGCTTCATCCCCGAGTGCCTGGCGCGCAGCTATCTGGAAACGGGTCGACTGGTGGCCAAAAAAGTGGAGCGCCCACTGCACATAGCGCAGCTGCGCTACGCCTGGCGCGGCGCCACTCAGGCCAGCCAGGGACGGGCCCTGCAATGGTGGCTGGCGCAGCTGAAAAACCCCGCCACCCGCGCCGCATTGCTGGCGCAGCACCGAGGCGTGTAAAGTCAGACCCTGAAACACCCAAGAAAGACAGTCGCATGACAATCGCCCAAAACATCGCCATCGTCGGCGCCGGCATGGCCGGTATCGCCTGTGCCCGCACCCTGGTGCAGGCCGGCCACAAGGTCACGGTCTTCGAAAAGTCCGCGTCCGTCGGCGGCCGCATGGCCACGCGGAACTCTCCGTTTGGCAATTTCGACCACGGTGCCCAGTACTTCACGGCGCGCGACGCGCGGTTCATTCGAGCCCTGCAAACGTCACCCGGCGTGTGCAAACCCTGGAGCGCCAACACCGTGCGCGTGCTCGACGCGCAGGGCCGTGTCACGCAAAGCGACTTGCCACCGCAGGAAGCGCATTGGGTGCCGGTTCCGGACATGAACGCCCTGCCCCGCCACTGGGCGACTCCGCTGGTCGCACAAGGCAGCGTCGAGTTCGAGACCCGCGTCACGCGCATCGAGCGCGACGCGCTGAACCGCAAGAAATGGCAACTGCAGACCCACGGCGCCCAGGATTCGGCCCACGTTTTTTCGGGCTTTGACGCCGTCCTGCTGGCCATGCCGAGCGGCCCGTGCCACGACCTGCTGCAGCAGTCCGAACTGGTGCCCAAATTTGCCGCTGCCGTGTCCCTGGCCGAGGTCGCACCCTGCTGGACGCTGATGCTGGCCTTCCCGCAAGCCATGCAGCCCACCATGAGCAGCCTGGGGCCGCAGTGGAACGCAGCGCGCAGCACGCACCACCGCATCGCCTGGCTGGCGCGCGAATCGAGCAAGCCGCAGCGCGCCAACGTGGAACGCTGGACCGTGCAGGCCAGCGTGGCCTGGTCGCACGAACACTTCGAGGACGACGAAGCGCGCGTGCAGGCCAAGCTGCTCAAGGCCTTTGCCGAGGTCACCGGCATCCGCGCCGAACCCAGCCATGTCGAAGTCAAGCGCTGGCGTTTCGCACAAACCCTCAAGCCCGTCGGCAAGACCCACCTGTGGGACGCCAAGGCCGGCATCGGCGTGTGCGGCGACTATTTGCTGGGCTGCAGGGTGGAGGACGCCTTTGTCTCCGGCCTGGAACTGGCGCTGGCCGTCAATTCCTGATCCACTGAGGCCGGGGTGAACTACCTCGGACGCTTCGCGCCCTCCCCCACCGGCCCCCTGCACGCGGGCTCGCTGGTAGCGGCGCTGGCGAGCTGGCTCGACGCCAGCGCCTGGGGGCTGAATCATCCGGGGCGGCGCTGTCAATGGCTGGTGCGCATCGAAGACGTCGATCAGCCGCGCTGCGTCAGCGGCGCAGGCGAATTCATCCTCCAGCAACTCGCCCGCTGTGGACTGGTCAGCGACCAGGCGCCACTGTGGCAATCGAAGCGGACGGCGATCTACCAAACCGCATTGGAAAATTTGGTGGCTGCAGGCCGTGCCTACCCCTGTGGCTGCTCGCGCAAGGATGTCGAACAGGCGCTGGCGGCCGAGGGCGTACAGCGCCCGCGCCACGCTGAACTCATCTACCCCGGAACCTGTCGCGCCGGGCTGCACGGCAAGCCGGCGCGTGCCTGGCGCTTTGCCACGCCGCCAGGCACGGTGCACTGGCAGGACCGGCATCTGGGAACGCAGCAACAGGACGTGAGCCGTGACGTGGGTGACTTCGTGCTGCAACGCGCCGACGGGCTGTTCGCCTACCAGCTGGCCGTGGTGGTCGACGATGCCGACCAGGGCGTGACGCATGTGGTGCGCGGCGCCGACCTGGCGGACAACACACCGCGCCAGATGCTGCTGCAGCGCGCGCTGAGGCTGCCCACACCGCGGTACCTGCACACGCCCCTGGTGCTGGGTGCAGACGGCCAAAAGCTCTCCAAACAAAATGACGCGCAGGCGCTGCAACTGGGCGATCCGCTGGCCGCCCTGAACGCGGCTGCGGCGGTGCTCGGTCTGCCGGCGCAATCCGGCGACGTGGCGCAGGCCTTGCAGGCGTGGACGCACCAGTGGGCCGACCGCTGGTGCGCCTGATCGGGCAGCGAGACCACTATTTTTTCAGGCTCATCTGGTTGCTCACGCTGGCCACACCGTCCACGGCGCGCGTCACCGCCTGGGCGCGGTCCATCTGGCCCTGGTTGTTGACGAAACCGCTGAGCTGGACCTCGCCCTTGCGCGTCACCACGGAGATGTCCATGCTCTTCACCGTCTCGTCGTTCATGAGCGCCGCCCGGACCCGGGTCGTGACGATGCCGTCATCGAGCTGATTGCCCACCGTCACACCACCGCCCCTGAGGCTCACGTTGTTCTGGATGCCCGTCACGCCGGAGACGGCGCGCGTGATGGCTTGGGCCCGATCGAGCTGCGTCTGGTTGTCGACAAAGCCGCTGAGCATCACCTCACCCTTGCGCGTCTCCACCTTGAACTCAAAGCTCTTCACAGCCTCGTCGGCCAGCAGCACCGACTTCACGCGCGCCGTCAGCACGCTGTCGTCGATTTCGGTGCCGACCGTGGTACCGGGCGCCGGCAGGCCCGTGCTGTCTGCGGATTTGCCGCAGCCACTGGCCGTGATGGCGATCAACGCAACCAGGGTGCTGCTCAAGACCAGTGAGATCACGCGGGTTTTCATGAGGAGTGCTCCGTTGGAAAAGTGAATGTCATGGCACTTTGACCTGAGCTGGCGCAATCGTCCGTGCGCTGGCGCACCCAGGGGCGCTATGTGGGCTACCGTACAGACGCTGTGACAGTCAGCGCGCACCATTGACACGTTCCTGCTTTGGCCGAGGTCCAGTGCGCGAACGCAAGAACACTGCCTGATCGACCCGGCAAACGCCGCATCGGCCAGCCCGCACTTCTTTTTTGGAAATTCACCATGCCCACACTGCACCCCGCCTTGCCCACCATTGCCGTGCCGTGCAAGCCAGCCGTTCGGGTGCAAGTGCAGACCAAGCCGGCATGAGCAAGGCGCCAAAAGTCCCGACCTCCACGGGCATGGGTGACGCCCTGCTGCACGAACTGCGCGTGCACCAGATCGAACTGGAAACGCAAAACGAAGAGTTGCGCCGCATGCACGACGAGCTCAGCGCCTCGCAGGCACGCTACTTCGATCTCTACGACATGGCACCGGTGGGCTATTGCACGATCAGCAAAAAGGGCCTGATCCAGCAGAGCAACTTCACGGCCGCCAATCTGCTCAATGTGACGCGGACTGCGCTGCTGCAGGCGCCGATTTCGCGCTTTATCTGCAAGGAAGACCAGGACATCTACTACCTGATGCGCAGCCATTTGCTCAAGAACGGCTTGGCGCAAAGCTGCGAGCTGCGCATGCTGAAAAAAGACGGCAGCCTGTTCTGGTCACAACTGGCCGCGACGGTAGAGCAAACCCAGGACGGCGAGCAGGTGCTGCGCCTGGTGATCAGCGACGTGGCAGACCGCAAGCACGCCGAACTCAAGGCCGGCGCCCTGCAAAATGCCATCTTCAACAGCGCCAACTTCTCCAGCATTGCCACCGACGAAAAAGGCGTGATCCAGATTTTCAATGTCGGCGCCGAGCGCATGCTGGGCTACCGCGCCGCTGACGTGATGAACAAGATCACCCCGGCCGATATTTCGGATCCCCTGGAAGTGATCGCCCGCGCCAAGGCGCTCAGCACGGAACTCGGCACGATCATCAACCCGGGCTTTGAAGCTCTGGTGTTCAAGGCGTCGCGCGGCATCGAGGACATCTACGAGCTGACCTATATTCGCCAGGATGGCAGCCGCCTGCCCGCCATGGTGTCGGTCACGGCCTTGCGCGACGCGCAGGACGCCATCATCGGCTACCTGCTGATCGGCACCGACAACACGGCGCGCAAGGCGGCCGAAGAGGCGCTGCTGCAGGCCGGGGCCCTGCAAAGCGCCATTTTCAACAGCGCCAACTTCTCCAGTATCGCCACCGATGCCCGTGGTGTGATCCAGATCTTCAATGTCGGCGCCGAGCGCATGCTGGGCTACGCTGCGAACG
>CAIKVZ010000073.1 GCA_903830985.1 uncultured beta proteobacterium | reverse complement strand
TTCCCGGGCTTGCTTGAGTGATATGTCGGGTTAGCGTCCGATGACCTTCTCTTTGGGTCGGCCACCGAAGCGGTAGCGAAGGATCCAGGAGGCCTTGCCCTGCTCCGCGCTGGCCTGTTTTGCGAAGAAAGTCAGGCCGTCTCCCAATCCTCGATTGACCGGCCCGGCGCGCAGCCAGGCCCTCAAATTTTTGTCTGTAGCGTTTCCCTCAAACCCAGTCATGGCGCGGCCTCCAGAGGAGTTTGTGGGGTCCAGAATCGGGCGCGCCTCGGAGAACCCTCGTGGAGCCAAAAACCCCACAAGAAACCCCACACGAACCCCACAAAAAACCCCACACAAAGCATGCGCTGTGTTGAGACTGCCTGCTACCTCCTGGGACAACTTTCCATTTGAAATCAACGACTTGGATGGGGGTTTCGGGGTGGCATGAGCCCCCCTGAACCCCTACTCGATGTTTTGCACCTGCTCGCGCATCTGCTCGATCAGCACCTTCATGTCCACCGAAATGTGCGTCAACTCCAGCGCCGCCGATTTGGAGCCCATGGTATTGGCTTCACGATGTAACTCCTGTATCAGAAAGTCCAGGCGTTTGCCGATCTCTGCGCCCTTTTTCACCAGCCGCTCGATCTCGTCAAAGTGCGAATTCAGGCGCGTCAGTTCCTCGGCCACGTCGATGCGAATGGCGAAGGCTGTGGCTTCGGTCAGGGCCCGGTCGCGCGCCGCTTCGGGCAGCGTGGCGCCGTCCGTCAGCGCCATGGCTTCCTTCCAGCGCTCCAGAAAACGCTGGCGTTGCTGCTCCACCAGTTGTGGGATCAGCGGTTGCGCCTGCTGCGCCAGCGCGCGCAGTTGGGCAATGCGCTCGAGCAACATGATGCCCAGCCTGGCGCCCTCGCGCTCGCGCGCTGCCAGCAGCCCTGTGAGCACCTGATCTGCCAACTCCAGCACCTGGGCGTCGGTCCAGCCCGGGCCCGTGCTGCTTTCCGTGCTGCTCAGACGAATGACCTCGGCCACGCTCAGCGGCGTGGCCGAGGGCAGCCAGGCGCGCACGCTGTCCTGCACCGCGTTCAGGCGTTGCAGCAGGCGCGGCGTGGGGTCGGCCAGCAGGGCGCCAGCGTCTGCCTCCAGCGTCAGACGCAGTTCCACCTTGCCGCGTTTGAGTCGTGCATTCACGCGCTCGCGCAGTGCCGGTTCGACGTGACGCAGTTCCTCTGGAAGGCGGAACGCCAGGTCCAGGAAGCGGCTGTTGACCGAGCGGATTTCCAGGCCGAGACGGCCGTTGGTGGCCGGCTTGGGCGCTCCTTCGACCAGGTTGGCGGGGCCACTGTATTGGGCACTGGCGTAGCCAGTCATGCTGTAAACTGCCATGAAAATTGAACCTCCGTTGCGATACTGGGAAGAATAACCGGGAACCTGTGCCGCCCTCAAAACTGGCAAGTTCTGCCGCCATGCAAGCCAAACCCATACCCAAGGTCAAACCCGCTCCCTTGCCGCCCGAGACCGTGATCGGCGGCTACCGCATTGTGCGCAAGCTGGCTGCGGGCGGTTTTGGCGTGGTCTATCTGGCGGTGGACGAGCAGGGCACGCAGGTGGCGGTAAAGGAATACCTGCCTGCCTCCCTGGCGACGCGCCAGCCCGGAACCTTGACGCCGCAGGTGGCGCCCGAGAAGCAATCGCTGTACCGCCTGGGGCTGAAAAGCTTTTTTGAAGAGGGCCGGTCTCTGGCGCAGATTTCGCACTCCTCGGTGGTCGGGGTGCTGAATTTTTTCCGCGAGAACGAAACCGTCTACATGGTGATGAATTACCTGCAGGGTGCCACCATGCAGGACTTCATCATCACCGCGCGCGATCGGCGCAAGAACAAGATCTTCAGCGAGTCCACCATCCGCTCGCTGTTTGACGAAATCCTGCGCGGCCTGCGCATCGTGCACCAGTACAAGATGCTGCATCTGGACATCAAGCCGGCCAACATCTTCATCTCGGATGATGACAAGGCGGTGCTGATCGACTTTGGCGCGGCGCGTGAAGTGCTGAACAAGGAAGGCAACTACATCCGCCCCATGTACACCCCAGGTTTTGCCGCCACCGAAATGTACCGGCGCGACGGCATCATGGGCCCCTGGACCGATGTCTACGCCATTGGCGCCTGCATCTATGCCTGCATGCAGGGCTACCCGCCGGCGGCCGCGCCGCAGCGCCAGGAGAAGGACAAGCTCGAACTGGCCTTGTCGCGCCTGCGCGGTGTCTATTCAGACAACCTCATCGAGATCGTGCAGTGGTGCATGGCGCTGGATCCGAACGCGCGTCCGCAGTCGGTTTTTGCGCTGCAAAAGGAACTCGGCAACGAGGGCGATCGGCGTTACACCAAGCTCACCCTGACGGAAAAAATGCGCCTGCAAATCAACAGTCTGGTCACCGGCAAGAAAGACACCGCGCCGATGCCTCTGGCAGCAGAAAGCAAACGATGAAGTTCTCTGTTTTTCAGGTGAGCCGCAAGGGTGGCAGGCAGGTCAACGAAGACCGCATGGGCTATTGCTACACGCGCGAATCCGGGCTGTTCGTGCTGGCCGACGGCATGGGTGGGCACCCGGAAGGCGAAGTGGCGGCGCAAAGCGCCCTGCAAATCGTGGCCGAGATGTACCAGGCGCAAGCCAAACCGCGGGTGCGCGACGTGGCGGCCTTCCTGTCCACCGCGCTGCTGGCTGCGCACCACGCGTTGATCCGCTACGCCAGCGACAAGGGCATGCTGGACACGCCGCGCACCACCATCGTGGCGGTGGTGGTGCAGGGCGGCTGCGCGACCTGGGTGCACTGTGGCGACTCGCGTCTGTACCTGGTGCGCGACGGTGAATTGATTGCGCGCACGCAAGACCACTCGTTCATGGAACAACACAAGTCCGGCGCAATGGCGCAGAACTACGCGAACCGTAACATCCTGTACACCTGCCTGGGTTCGCCCACCAAGCCTGTCCTCGAGGTGATGGGCCCGGTGCCGTTGCGCCAGGGTGACAAGATCCTGCTGTGTTCGGACGGTCTGTGGGACAGCCTGCGCGAGACCGACATCGTGGGGCAGTTGAGCACCCTGTCGGTGTCGCAAGCCGTGCCCAACCTGGTGGAACAGGCCTTGCGCCACGCCGGCGCGCGCAGCGACAACGTCTCGGCCATCGCACTGGAGTGGGAAACGCCCGACGTGCAGGAGTCCTCGCACAATATTTCGACGGAAGACATTCCGGACGACGGGTTCTCCTCCACCTTTCAGGATTCCGCCCTGGGGCTGCTGGAAGACGGGCTGGACGACGTCAGCATCGAACGCTCCATCGCCGAGATCAACGAAGTGATACGCCGCTCGGCGGCCCGCAAACATTAACCCTGGTGTGGGCTCCCAGGCCCCGCTGCAGCGAAAATCCCCCCATGACAACATTTGCCAGAAGCGGCGCGCGCGCCGCAGACCAACTGCGCCCGGTGACCATCACCCGCGCCTACACCATCCACGCCGAAGGCTCGGTGCTGATCGAATTCGGCAACACCAAGGTGCTGTGCACCGCATCGGTGGAAGAAAAAGTGCCGCCGCACAAGCGCGGCAGCGGCGAGGGCTGGGTCACGGCCGAGTACGGCATGCTGCCGCGCGCCACCCACACACGCAGCGACCGTGAAGCCGCGCGAGGCAAGCAAAGCGGGCGCACGCAGGAAATCCAGCGCCTCATCGGACGCTCTCTGCGCACGGTGTTTGACCTGAAGAAGCTGGGCGAGCGCACGATCCAGCTCGATTGCGACGTGCTGCAGGCCGATGGCGGCACGCGCACCGCCGCCATCACCGGCGCCTTTGTCGCAGCCCAGGACGCGGTGCGCACTCTGCTGGCCAGCGGCAAGCTCAAGGAATCGCCGATCATCGCCTCGGTGGCCGCCATTTCCGTGGGTCTGGTCCAGGGCACGCCCCTGCTGGATCTGGAGTACACCGAAGACTCGGCCTGCGACACCGACATGAACGTCGTCATGACCGGCGCCGGCCATTTTGTCGAGGTGCAGGGAACGGCCGAGGGCGCGGCCTTTTCGCGCCAGGAAATGGACCAGTTGCTGGGCCTGGCCGAAAAAGGCATCTCCGAACTGATCACGCTGCAGCAACAGGCGCTGGCGCAATGAGCGCGGGGCGCTGCAAGCAGGGACAGGGGCGTTCATGAAGATCGTGCTGGCCTCGAACAATAAGGGCAAGCTGGCCGAACTGCAGGCCATGTTTGCGCCGCTGGGCGTGGAACTGGTGCGTCAGTCAGAGCTGGGCATTCCCGAAGCGCCCGAGCCCTTTCATACCTTTGTGGAGAACGCCCTGGCCAAGGCGCGCCACGCCAGCGAACTCAGCGGCCTGCCGGCGCTGGCCGACGACGCCGGCCTGTGCGTGGACGCCTTTGGCGGACTGCCGGGCGTGCAGACCGCCTACTACTGCACGCAGTTTGGCTACGACAAGAGCGACGCCAACAATGTGCGCGCCCTGCTCGAGCAGTTGCGCGACGAGCCCCAACGCCGCGCTGCCATGGTCTGCACCCTGGTCGCTGTGCGCTCACCCCTGGACCCGGAACCGCTGATCGCCGTGGGACGCGCCGTGGGCGAGATCGCGCGCGAGCCCGTGGGCGCGGGCGGCTTCGGTTTTGATCCGGTGATGTTCATCCCGGAGTTCGGCAAGACCTTCGGCCAACTGTCCGACGAAGTGAAGAACGCCAACAGCCACCGCGGCAAGGCGGCACGCGACATGCTGCGTCTGATGCGAGAGTACTGGATTTGATGATGCTCCCCCCCGTTGCTTGCCCACTTCGTGTGGCCGCCTCCCCCCTCAAGGGGGCAACGCCAGTGGCCCGGCAAAGCCGGTTCCACGGCGTTTCGCCCAAGGGTTGTTGTCTGCGCTGTGGCGTGTTGGTGGGGTAGCCGTGCACGACATCCAGCATTACATGCGCCCCGGCACGCTGCAGCTGAGCGCGCTGCCGCCGCTGTCGCTTTACGTGCACGTGCCCTGGTGCCTGAAGAAATGCCCTTACTGCGACTTCAATTCCCACGAGCTGCGCGTGGGCGGGCCAGCGGTCAACGGACTCGGCGCAGAGCTGGAGCAGCGCTATCTGGAGGCGCTGCGCCTCGATCTGGAATCGGCCTTGCCGCTGATCTGGGGGCGTCCCATCCACAGCATCTTCATTGGCGGCGGCACGCCCAGCCTGCTGTCGCCGCAGGGCGTGGAGCAGATGCTGGGCGAGATCCGGGCACGCGTGTCGCTGCTGCCGGGCGCCGAGATCACGCTGGAGGCCAATCCCGGCACCTTCGAGAAGAACCGCTTTCGCGCCTTTCGCAGCGCCGGCGTGACGCGGCTGTCGGTGGGCGTGCAAAGCTTCGACGACAGCCAGCTCAAGACCCTGGGCCGCGTGCACGACCGCGCCCAGGCCATTGCCGCGGTCGAGGAAGCGGCCAGCGCCTTTGCTACCTTCAATCTGGACCTGATGTACGCCCTGCCGGGGCAGACGCTGCAAGGCCTGGAGCAGGACCTGGACATGGCGCTGGCGCTGGCGCCGAAACACCTGTCGATCTACCAGCTGACGATCGAGCCCAACACCTTCTTTGCGAAACATCCGCCCGTGGTGCCCGAGGACGATCTGGCCTACGAGATGCTGGACCGCATCATCGAGCGCACCGATCAGGTGGGGCTGGCGCGCTACGAGGTGTCGGCCTTTGCTCAGGCGGGACACCGCTGCCAGCACAATGTGAACTACTGGCAGTTCGGCGACTATCTGGGGATCGGCGCGGGCGCGCACAGCAAGCTCAGCTTTGCGCATCGCGTGCTGCGCCAGGTGCGGTACCGCGAGCCTAAACTCTTCATGGAGCATGCCCTCGCTGGGAATGCCGTGACGCAGGCCGACGAGGTGAGCCGCACCGACTTGCCCTTCGAATTCATGCTCAACGCCTTGCGCCTGAAGGATGGATTTGAGCTGGCGCGCTTCACCGAGCGCACCGGATTGCCTTTGACCGCCATAGAAAAAGCGCTGGACCAGGCGCAGGCGAAGGGCCTGATAGAACGCGACCTGAACAAGGTGCGGCCCACGGTGCGGGGTTTTGACTTCCTGAGCGATCTGCAGGGGCTGTTTCTGCCCGGCTGATGCCCGGCCCATACTTCGACCACAACAGTCAGCGTCATGCCCATCACCGAACCCCAGGCCACGGCCAGGCCATTCGAACAGATCGGTGGCGCCGAGCGCGTGCACGCCCTGACCGAGCGCTTCTACGACCTCATGGAACTGGAGCCAGCCTACGCCGAACTGCGCGCCGTCCACGCCCCCAGCCTGGACAGCGCGCGTGAAAAATTGAACTGGTTTTTGTCCGGTTGGCTGGGCGGCCCGCAGCACTATGTGGAACGCTTTGGCCACCCCCGGCTGCGCGCACGTCACATGCACTTTGCCATCGGTACGTTGGAGCGCGACCAGTGGCTGGCCTGCATGGATCAGGCCATGGGTGACACCGGCGTGGACGAGGCCCTGCGTGCGAACTTGCGGCAAGCCTTTTTCAAGACCGCCGACTGGATGCGGAATAAGGACGGCTAACCAGGCTGCAGCAGCACCAGCACGGCGCCGGCGCCGCCCTCTGCGGGTTTGGCCTGCACGTAGGCTAGCACCTCGTTTTTCTGCATCAGCCAGTTCAGCACCCGGTTCTTCAGCACCGGCGTCTTGCCGGGCGAACCCAGGCCCTTGCCATGCACCACGCGCAGGCAGCGCCAACCGCGCTTTTGCGCATCCCGCAGGAAGTCGGCCAGCGCCTCACGCGCATCCTCGGTGCGCAAACCATGCAGATCAAGCTCTCCCTGGACCGACCAAACGCCCCGGCGCAGCTTGCGCGTCACGTCGGGGCCAACGCCCGGTCGGGCGTAGCTCAGGTCGGCGTCGGTATCGAGCAGTGTGCCCACGTCGAAGTCGTCGCTCAGCGAGGAGCGCAGCACTTCCTTCTCGTCGAGCAGCAGTTGCAGTGGCAGTGTCGAGGGACGCTGCTTGACGAGCGGCGCGCGGGCGTGGTCGTTCAAGGGCTGGACCTTGCCGATGGCCGCCAGGAACAGGCGTTGATGGGTCTTTTGCCGGGTCTGGGCCAGCAGCCGCGCTGCTTCTTCGACCGCATGCTGCGCAGCTTGCTCGGCGATCTGCGTCTTGACCTTCTTCAGATCCGCCAGGCTGTTGAACTTGCTCATACCAAGCCCAGTTCGGCCATGGAGACGGAAGCGCCGGGCGCCACGATCACGTGGTCGAGCACGCGCACGTCCACCAGCGCCAGCGCGGCCTTGAGGGTGCGCGTCAGTGCCTCATCCGCGGGTGATGGCTGCACGCTGCCGCTGGGGTGGTTGTGCGCCAGCACGACGGCGGCGCAGCGGTGGTGCAGGGCACGCAACACCACCTCACGGGGGTACACGCTGGTCTGGGTCAGCGTGCCGCGAAACAGCTCCTCCAGCATCAGCAAGCGATGCTGTGCGTCCAGGAACAGCACGGCAAAAACTTCGTGCGGGCGCGCCGCCAGTTGCAACTGCACATAGTGCTGCACCGCCAGCGGGTTGGCAAACACCGGCCCCTGCTGCAATTGCTGGGCCAGGGCGCGGCGTGCCAGCTCCAGCACGGCCAGCAGTTCGGCGCGCTTGGCCGGACCCAGGCCCTTGACGCGCTTCAAGTCGTCGGCCGTGGCGTGCAGCAGCCCGGAAATCCCGTCAAAGCCGGCCGGTGCGCCGGCGCTATTTGGCAGACGCAGCAGCTCGTCGGCCATTTGCAGCACGCTCTTGCCCTTGATGCCGGTGCGCAGCACCAGCGCCAGCAGCTCGGCGTCGCTGAGTGCGCCGGGACCGCGCGCCAGCAGCTTTTCGCGCGGGCGGGCTTCAGGTGGGAGATCGTGCATTGGCATTGGCATGGGGATGGTCAGGGTCGAATGGCCGGCTTCAAACTGTGGGCTGCAGGCTTTCTACAATGGGGGCAGTTTATCGGGACTCTCATGTACAACGCATTATTGGGGCCTTCGCCCACGGTTCAGGCCAATTCATTCCTCACCCTGCATTACCGCCTGAGCGGACCTGCCGGGGACGTCATCAACACCTTTGCCGACAAGCCGGCCACGCTCACGCTGGGCACGGGTGCCCTGGCGGCACCGATCGAGCTGCACCTCATCGGCCTGGTCGAAGGCGTACGCACCAGTTTCGAGCTGGCACCCGGCGAGGCTTTCGGCGCGCGCAACCCGGCGATGCTGCAGTGGCTGGCGCGCAAGGTGCTGGCGCAGATGGGCGACCCCAGCGAACAGTACCAGGTGGGCGAAGTGCTGCAGTTCCCCACACCCGACGGCAAGGGTCAGTTTGCCGGCGTGGTGCGCCAATTGGGCGTTGACGCCATACAGTTCGACTTCAACCACCCGCTGGCTGGCGAGCCCGTGACTTTCGAAGTCCAGATTCTGGGCGTGCTATGACTCAAGCCGCCTTCCCGCAAGAGATTCTGCTGGCCGAGCCGCGCGGTTTTTGCGCCGGCGTGGACCGCGCCATCGAAATCGTCGAGCGTGCCCTGCAAAAATTCGGTGCACCGATCTATGTGCGTCACGAGATCGTGCACAACACCTTTGTCGTGAATGACCTGAAGGCCAAGGGCGCGATCTTCATCGAGGAACTGGACGATGTGCCGCCCGGTGCGACGCTGGTCTTTTCGGCGCACGGCGTGAGCCTGGCAGTGCAACAGGAGGCTACAGCAAGGGGCTTTCGGATCTTTGACGCCACCTGCCCATTGGTGACCAAAGTGCACGTGGAGGTGGCCAAGCTCGCCAAGGAAGGCTATGAATTCATCATGATCGGCCACAAGGGACACCCCGAGGTAGAGGGCACGATGGGTCAACTCGACCACGGCATCCACCTGGTGGAAGACGTCGCCGCCGTGGCCCATGTGACGCCAACGCAGACGCAAAAATTGGCGGTGGTGACGCAGACCACGCTCAGCGTGGACGATGCGGCTGACATCTCTGCGGCCATCAAGGCGCGCTTTCCACTGGTGCGCCAGCCCAAGCAGCAGGACATCTGCTACGCCACACAGAACCGCCAGGATGCGGTCAAGCTCATGAGCCCGCAGGTGGACATCGTCATCGTTGTGGGCAGCCCCACCAGCTCCAACAGCAACCGGCTGCGCGAAGTGGCGCGCAAGCTGGGTAAACCCAGCTACATGGTGGACAACGCCGAAGAGCTGCAGCCGCAGTGGTTCGCCGGGATGACGCGCGTGGGCCTGACGGCCGGCGCGTCCGCGCCGGAGGTGCTGGTGCGCCAGGTGAAGGACCGGCTCAAGGCGCTGGGGGCGGTGTCGGTGCACAAGATGGACGGAATCGAAGAGACGGTGAAGTTCCCGCTGCCCAAGGGCCTGAAGCTCGACGCCTGACCCTCCGACATCCCGTGCGCGCGCGAAAACTACAATCCTGACCATGCTAGACATCACCTACCTCCGCAAAGACCTCGACTCGGCGATCAAGCGCCTCGAGGCACGCAAATATCCTCAGCCCTTCCTGAACGTGGAAGCTTTTCGCGCGCTGGAAGCCGAGCGCAAGACAATGCAGTCGCGCACGGAAGAACTGCAGGCCAAGCGCAACAGCTTGTCCAAGCAGATCGGCATGCTCAAGGCCAAGGGCGAAAACGCCGACGCCGTGATGGCCGAAGTGGGCCAACTCAAGAGCGAACTCGAATCTTCCTCGGCCCGCCTGGAACAGCTTCAGCCCGAGTTGCATGCCCTGCTGCTGGCCGTGCCCAACCTGCCGCACGAAAGCGTCCCGCTGGGCGCAGACGAGAGCGGTAACGTGGTGGTGCGCAGCTGGGGCGCGCCCAAGACCGAGGCCGAGTTCGGCTTTGTGCCCAAGGACCACGTGGACGTGGGCACTCCCTTGGGCCTGGACTTTGACATGGGCGTGAAGCTCACGGGATCGCGCTTCACCGTGATGAAGGGATCCATCGCCCGCATGCACCGCGCCCTGGCCCAGTTCATGTTGGACGTGCAGACGCAGGAGCACGGCTACACCGAGTGCTACACGCCCTACATCGTGAACGGCGACAGCCTGCGCGGCACCGGCCAACTGCCAAAGTTTGAGGGCGATCTGTTCGCCGCCAAGAAGGGCGGGCAGGATGGAGAAGCCATGCCCGACAACGCCGCCCTGTACCTGATCCCCACGAGCGAGGTGCCGCTGACCAACTTCGTGCGCGACGAGGTCGTGGCCGAGTCGGCCCTGCCCATCAAGCTCACGGCGCACACGCCGTGCTTCCGCTCCGAGGCCGGTTCCTACGGCCGCGACACGCGCGGCATGATCCGCCAGCACCAGTTCGACAAGGTCGAGTTGGTGCAGATCGTCAGGCCCGAGCACTCGTGGCAGACGCTGGAGGAGCTGACCGGCCACGCCGAGGCCATCCTGCAGAAGCTCGAACTGCCCTACCGCAAGATGGCGCTATGTAGCGGCGACATGGGCTTCTCGGCGGCCAAGACCTACGATCTGGAAGT
>CAIKVZ010000072.1 GCA_903830985.1 uncultured beta proteobacterium | reverse complement strand
GTGCGGGCCAGCTTTTTCAGCCGCGCCTGAACTTCTGACTGAATACTGCCAACAGGCAGAGTCAAGGTCATTTTTCGCTCCAGCTTTTCGAGGGTTTCAACGGTAACAGTCACTTAAATACTCCTAAACAATTGGGGACAGGGCTCGTCGCTTTTGATATGAAATTACCTTGCACTAATGAAGGTGTAAAACGTATTGGAACATCGCTCAACTACATAAAACTCCTAAACAGGCAGATGAGGTCTTGGGTCTGATAATCAGGCTAATTAGTGGCAGGTTTAGGGCTGTTCTAGTAGGGAATCTGGTAGATTTCAATCAAAACCATCATGCATCTACCACCGCCATCAGCGAACAATCAGTGAACATTCACTTGCCGTAGATTGTACTGAATGAAGCCAGGACACTCGAGTGCGGCCGTTTGGTGTTGTCGGTCTGCCACTGCGTGCGCGATCATGTGTAATGATGAGGGATGCAAAAAATTCTCCGCTGGTTGAACATGCTGCGGCCGTACCGCTGGCGCCTTGCGTTGGTACTGGCCTGCCAGTGTGGGCAGACGCTGGCTGCCCTGCTGTTGCCACACCTCAGTGCCGAACTCATTGACCGTGGTGTCGCCCTACACGACACACGCTTGATAGGGCAATTGGGAGGCTGGATGCTGCTGGCAGCACTGGTGCAACTGGGCTTGTCGCTGGTCGCGCTGGCGCTGGGTGCACGCATCGCGATGGACGCCGGGCGCGACCTTCGCGGCGCGCTGTTCGCCCATGTGCACTCGCTCTCGCTGGCCGAGGTGCAGCGCTTGGGCGTGCCGTCCCTGATCACCCGTTGCACCAACGACGTGCTTCAGCTACAGACCTTGTTGGCCATGGTCCTGACGGTGATCATATTGGCCCCGCTGATGGGCCTAGGCGGTGTAGCCATGGCCATGCAGCAAGACGTCCGCTTGTCTAGCCTGCTGCTGGTAGCCGTGCCCCTGCTGGCGCTGGTGGTGGCTTCGCTTATGGGACGCGCAATGCCTCTGTTCGGCCGCATGCAGGCCCAACTCGATCGCGTCAACGCCATCCTGCGCGAGCAGATCAGCGGCCTGCGTGTGATCCGCGCCTTCGTGCGCGACGACGCCGAGCGCTCACGCTTTGCGCTCGCCAACGACGAGCTCACTGGCACCGCACTGCGCGTCGGCCGCTTGATGGCGCTGAACATGCCAGCCGTGATGGCCGTACTGCACCTGACCGGTGTGGCGGTGGTGTGGGCCGCCGCAGGGCGCATCCACGCCGGCACGCTGTCTGTCGGAACGGTGGTCGCCTTCCTGGCCTATAACGCGCAGATTCTGATCGCGGTGATGATGGCCGCGATGTTGTTCCTGATGGCACCGCGCGCGGCCGTCAGCGCGCGGCGTATTGCCGAGGTGCTCGACACCCCCTCCAGCGTTCTGCCCGCCATCCGGCCGCTGGCGCTGCCCACCTCGCCGCAACTGCTGGCCCGGTTGCGTTTTGACGACGTGAGTTTCGGCTTTCCAGGCGCGCAGGCACCGGTGCTGCGCGACATTAACCTGGAGGTCGGGCCTGGTGAGCTGCTGGGCGTGATCGGCGCCACCGGCTCCGGCAAGTCCACGCTACTGAGCCTGGCCATTCGCCTGCACGATCCCAGCGGCGGGCGTATCACGCTGGGCGGAGTGGACTTGCGCCATCTCGATCAGGAAGCGCTGTGGGCCGCGGTGGCCATCGTGCCACAAGCGTCCTTCCTGTTCATGGGCACGGTCGCCACCAATCTGCGCTTCGGACGCGAAGACGCCAGCGAGACCGATCTCTGGCACGCGCTGGAAGTCGCCCAGGCGCGCGACTTCGTGGCCGCGCTGCCCGGCCGTTTGGATGCTCTGGTGGCCCAGGGCGGCGGCAATTTTTCGGGCGGCCAACGCCAGCGCCTGGCCATTGCGCGCGCCCTGGTGCGCCAACCAGCGGTGCTGCTGTTGGACGACAGCTTCTCGGCATTGGACGCCGCCACCGATGCCCGACTGCGTGCGGCCCTGAAGGCCGAGCGGCGCGAGGGTGCCACCGTTGTCGTCAGCCAACGCGTGGCCAGCCTGCGCCAGGCCGATCGCATCGTCGTGATGGACCAAGGCCATGTCGTCGGCAACGGCCGTCACGAAGACCTGCTGCACACCTGCCCAGCCTACGCCGAAATCGTCGCCTCGCAGTCCTCGCAGGACGGGGACGCTGCACCATGAGCCGGCCAGCCATTCACCTGCCACGCGGTGGCGCAATGCTACCGGGCAGCGTCGCCCGCCCGCGTGACATGCGGAGCGCGCTGCGCCGCATGGGGCGCTTCCTGCTGGGCGACCACCGGCGGCTGGCCCTGGCCCTGGCCCTGGCCTTCACTACGGCCAGCGTAGTGCTAGGCACGCTGGGGCCCTGGCAATTGGGAGTGGCAACGGACCTAGTGGTGTCGTCCATCGGCCAACCGGGCCTGCCGGCCGGCCTGATGCGGCAGTTGGCCGTGGTGGCGGCGCTCTACGCCACGGCGTCCGCGCTCCAGTGGGCGCAGGCCTGGCTGACCACGGCGCTGGTGCAGGCGCTGAGCAAGCGCCTGCGGCGCGATGCCGAGGCCAAGCTGGCGCGCCTGCCCCTGGCCTGGTTCGACGCACGACCTCTCGGCGAAGTGCTCAGCCGGGTCACCAATGACATCGACAACGTCACGCAAAGCCTGCAACAGCTGATGAGCCAGCTGCTGATGTCCTTGCTGACGCTGCTGGCGAGTTTCTCGATGATGGGGATGCTCTCGCCGTTATTGCTCGCGGTGGCCATGGTCGCACTCGCCTTGTCGGCCGCAGGGAGTCGCTTGGTGGCCGCACGCTCGAAGTTGCACTTCGAGGCCCAGTGGCGCCTGACGGGCGAGCTCAATGCCCAGGTCGAGCAAACCTTCACCGGCCATGTGCTGGTCAAGGCCTTCGGCCACCGGCAGCGCACGCTGGCCGAATTCTCGCAGGTCAATGGGGCGCTGGCCGACAGCGCCTGGCGAGCCCAATTGCTGGGTGGCAGCGCGCAGCCGTTGACGATGTTCGTCGGCCAGCTGGCTTTCATCGCCGTGGTTGCCGGGGGTGCCTGGCGCGTGCTGGGCGGGCACCTCAGCATTGGGCAGCTGCAAGCCTTCATCCAATACATCCGCCAGACAGGCCAACCCATGTCGCAGGTGTCGGCGATGGTGGCGGTGGTGCAGTCCGGCCTGGCCTCGGCCGAGCGGGTGTTCGAGCTGCTTGACGCCGACGAGTTGGTGCCCGACGCCGACGCGTCTGCCAAACTGCCGATACCGCGCGGCCATGTGGTGTTCGAGCACGTGCGCTTCGGCTATCGGCCGGGGCAGCCCTTGCTGGAGGACGTGAACCTTGAAGCCCGCCCCGGCCAGACAGTGGCCATCGTCGGGCCCACCGGCGCCGGGAAGACCACAGTGGTGAACCTCCTGATGCGCTTCTATGAAATCGACGCTGGCGTCATCCGGCTTGACGGCACCGACATCCGCGCGCTGCGCCGCGACGATCTGCGGCGTCAC
>CAIKVZ010000071.1 GCA_903830985.1 uncultured beta proteobacterium | reverse complement strand
GCCGCCACGGCCCTGGATGATGATCTCAAGCATGTTCTTGTCTCCTTGGAAAGACGCCGGGCGGCGCGTGCCGTCGAACCCGTCGTCAGTATTCTGTGGTCTTCTGCGGACCGGTTTGAAAGTCAATGTAGTGGCTGCCAAGCCATTCGTCAAATTGATTTTCAGAATTTGCGGCATTCACCAAATGAATGAAAAATTTGCCTGAATGGAGTTCGGCCAGTGCCATTTCGGAATCCGGCCGGCGCTGTGCGCAGCGGGCTCAGGGCGCGACGGATTCCAGCTGCACATGAAAGCGCTTGGCCTTCATCTCGAAGCGTGGCAGGGTGTTGTGGGCGACCTGGCGAACCCGCGGGCGAAAGGCCAGCATCGAGTCGAGCTTGAGCGCAATGGCCTGGATCAGGGACGGGTCCAAGCCGGCGCTCAATTCGACTTCGATGTCCATCTCATCCATCTGGCGCGTCTTGTTCACCGTGACGCGGAACTCGCTCACTTCGGCAAAAGTCCGGATGATGTTTTCCACCCCGCCCGGGAATACGTTGACGCCACGCACCGTCACCATGTCGTCGGCGCGTCCCAGCACGCCGCCGTCAAAACGCAGCGATGTCCGGCCGCAATCGCAGCGCTGCAGGTTCACCCGCACCAGGTCGCCGGTGCAATAGCGCAGCACCGGGAAACCCCAGCGCCCCAGGTTGGTGATGACCAGTTCGCCGCGCTCGCCCGGCAGCACGGCCGCGCCGGTCAGCGGATCGATGACCTCTGCAATGTATTCGCTCTCGATCAGGTGTGTGCCGCCCGGTTGGACCTGGCATTCGAAGGAATGCGCGCCCACCTCGGAGGCGCCGGCATGGTCAAAACACTTGGCGAGCCAGGACGATTCGATGCGCTGCTTGGTACTTGGCACACTGGCCCCGGGTTCGCCCGCATGGACCGTGGTCTTCAGGGGGATGCTGCGCAGGTCAAAGCCGATTTCTGTGGCGACTTCGGCCATGCGCAGGGCATAGGACGGCGTGCAGCACAACACGGTGGCGCCGGCATCGCGCATCATCTCCAGGCGCTGCTGCGTGTCGCGACCGCCTCCCGGAATCATCAGGGTGCCGAGCTTTCTGGCGCCCTCCACCGCGGCCCAGAAGCCGATGAAGGGACCAAAGCCGAAGGCCATGAAGAGTCGGTCCGCGGGCGTGACGCCGGCCCCCGCCAGCACATGGCCCCAGCAGTTGGCCCACCAGTCCCAGGACGCAACAGTGTCGAACACCTTGAGCGGCACGCCCGTGGTGCCCGAGGTCTGGTGCATGCGCACATAGGCGTCGGGCGCGTAGGTCAGGTTGCTGCCAAACGGGGCGTGCAGCGCCTGGTCCTGCAGCAACTCGCCCTTGCGCGTCAGTGGCAACTTGGCCAGATCGGCCAGGCAGCGAATGTCTGACGGTGCCACACCGGCGGCTTGCCATTTCGCCGTGTAAAAGCGATTCCTGCCCCACAGATGGTTCATCATCAATTGAAGCTTGTGCAACTGCAGCTCGGCCAGTTGCTCACGCGGCAGGGTTTCCGTCGCCTCGTTGAAGTAGCTCATGTGACAGTCACCTGGTTGG
>CAIKVZ010000070.1 GCA_903830985.1 uncultured beta proteobacterium | reverse complement strand
TGTCCAGGTCTTCGATGCCAAGTTAACCGACCTTCAGCACCAGATCATCAACCTGCTTGGCGTTGCGTCCAATGCGTTTCGCTCGCCAGCAGTGGGTCAATAATTCGCGCCATATGGCTCGACCAACCTGCGGAATGTAAGACCCAATCCCGCGGATGCCATGCCTTGATCCGCCAGGGTGCCAAACTGGTCGAATCGGCACAGGACATTCTGGAAGAATTGAATCTTGCAAAGCACAGCAACGTTGGCTGGCACCAGTCAGTCAACGTACCGGACCAAGCCGCACTGCATGGCCCGCTGCTGCACGCCTTGGGGCACGACCCGGTGAGTCTGGACGCGCTTTCTGCACGCACCGGCTTCGACACCGCGACGCTGCAAATTCAGCTGCTGGAACTGGAGTTGGCAGGTGCAGTCGCACGCCTTCCGGGCGGATTATTCCAGCGCCTCGCCTGCACTTGAGCCGGTGCCTCAACCGACCAGGAGTTCCGGATTGGCTTCGAGTTTGGCCAAGGCGTCACGGGTGGCGCGCACGGTCAGAGCTTCGTCTTCCAGCGGCACCAGAAAGCCGGCTTGCAGATAGGCGGCCAGCCGACCCGCCTGGATCAGGTAATTGTGGCCGTCGAGCGCGGCGAACAGGTGCAATTTTTGCTTGCCACTGCGCCAAGCGAATTGCACCCGTTTCACGCTGCCGCGGTAGTTCAGCGTGAGCCAGGTCCCCACCGTCAGCGCGTTGGCCCAGCTGACCATGTCAGCACTGGGCTGGGTGCCGCCTTCGGACACCACCACCAGGGACGATGCGTCGATTCCCAGCATCATCTCGATGCTCTCGGCGTCCAGCGGCAGATCTCCCATGCCATCGGGCGGAACCACATCTTCCAGACGCGCCAACTGGCGCGCCATGGCCTCGATTTGCGCGTGCGGAATGGTCTCCGTCTTCGACATGAAGGCATCGGCCAGGGTGTCGCTGATGAGCTTGATGTGCAATTCCTGCGCTGCACTGTCCAGACCCAGCACCGACATTCCCTGACGCAGGCTTTGCAGCAACATGGGCAGGTTTTGGATCACCTTGGTACGCGCACTGCGACTCGACTTGGCGCTGGCCGACCAGACCAGTTCCGTGGCGACACGCTTGTAGTCCTGGGCCTGCTCGTCCTGCGGGCCGTACTTGACCGCGGCCACCGCCAGCACATCGGCCCAGACCTTGAACAGGAACTGCCGGATGGCATCGGGCACCGGCATGTCCTGCAGCATGTTGCGCATCTCGATGGTGTACTTGATGGCCAGAGTTTCCTTCTGCTCCACCTGCTGCACCACATTGACCACGCGCTGTGCCAAGCCCTGACCGGTCAGCATTTTGGACAGGAATTGCAGAAACTCCTCATAGACTTTCTGGAACACCTGGCGACCGGTTTCCGGAAACTGCTCGATGACCTGCACCACCCGCTTGATTTCGGCCTCCAACTCGCTGCCATTCATGGCGGCCACATCGAAACCCAGCACGCATGCGCCGATGCGGTCTATCAGCAGGCGGGCCGGGTGGTTCAGGCTGTCAAGAAATTCCGGCTCGGCCAGCGCGCTGCGCAACACCGGCATTTGCAGGCGCGCCACCCAGATGCGCACGGCCGGCGGAATCCGGTCTTCCGTCAAAATGCTCTGAAACATCAGCGCCACAACCTCTATGACAGCGCGTTCGCTATCGGTGTCGGCCTGTTTTTTCAGTTCCGAAGTGCTGTCGCGCAGATTCCCTGCAGCACCCTGCACATCCATCGGGCGCGACAGCGTCTGATACTCCGTTGCCACCCAATCGGTTGGGGGCAATGCCCCCGTGCCGGGCACCGGCCGAGGTGCCATGGCACGCACCAGCGCGGCCGAGCGCTGCTGCCCCATGGCGGGCTCAAACCCTGCCACGCGCTGCTGCAACAGGCTCTTGAGTTGACCAATGACACCCTGCGCGCGGATCACGGCGAGTTCCAGCGCCGGGCCGGTCTGTTGCACTTGCGCCAGTTGCTCTTGCAGGTTCGATCCGGTCACCCAACCCGGGGCCGGCCGCACCGGGCCGCTGCCCATGCCCTGCCTGGCGCCCCCGTACATGCCGCCGCCCGTGGACGGGCCGTAGCCACGTCCATCTCCGGGATTACCCCCCTGGGCGATGTAATCCGCGCCCGAGGACAGGCTGACCACCGGACGGTTCGTCATGCGCACCTGATGGAAGCCCTTGGGCAGGATGCCGCGCTGCACCAGGAACTCGTTGCTCGACTTGCAGGCCATGACCAGGGCCTCCTGAAACGTCACGGCCGCTTTGTTCTGAACCAGCAACCAGCTGCCTTCGGGCATGCCGGCCGCGCTCCACTGTTCCAGCATCATCCCCACCAGCACTTCGGGGCGCAACACATCGCGGCTCGACAAGTCAACGATGCCTTCGAGTTCCTTCATGCGCATGCGCAACAGGTTGAACTCCTGCAGCACACCGTCCATCACCAACTCGACGAAGCGCGACACCACGATCTGGCCTTCCACCACTTCCTGGTCCTGCAACTCGAGTTTGATGCGCGTGGCCTGCAGCGACTGCAAGGCCGCCACCGGTTTGGCCAAATACTCCTGCCACGCCTTGACCGTGGCCTCACGCCAGTGTTCGCCCTCGATCTGAAACTGGGTCCAGGCGTCGCGGCGCAGTTGCATCTCGGGCGTGGTTGCAGACTGTCCGACGAGCGAGTTCAGGTAACCCTGCACGGTGCCGGCCAGACCCACCATGGAGCGACACATCTGCAGCAAAAACCGCTCTCTGGCCTCTCGGGCCAGCTGAGCCGCCATTCTTTCGGCAGGTGTCGTCGACATGCGTCAGCTCCGATTCAAACGGTGGCGCCCGCGTTGGGATCGTTCGGGTCTTCAATCTTTTTGGCCGGGCCGCCCTTGACCAGATCCTCGCGCTGAATGCCCAGCCACATGGCGATGGCCGCCGCGACAAACACCGACGAATAGATGCCGAACAGGATGCCGATGGTCAGGGCCAGGGCGAAGTAGTGCAGCGTGGCGCCACCGAACAGCAGCATGGACAAGACCATCATCTGCGTGCAACCGTGGGTGATGATGGTGCGACTGATGGTGGAGGTGATCGCGCTGTCGATGATCTGCACCGTGTCCATCTTGCGAAAGCGCTTGAAGTTCTCGCGAATCCGGTCAAAGATCACCACCGACTCGTTCACCGAGTAGCCCAGCACGGCGAGCACGGCCGCCAGCACCGGCAGGGAAAATTCCCACTGGAAGAAGGCGAAGAATCCCAGGATGATGATCACGTCGTGCATGTTCGCGATGATCGCGGCCACGGCAAACTTCCACTCGAAGCGCATCGCCAGATACAGCATGATGCCGGCCACCACACAAGCCAGCGCCTTGAGACCGTCGGCGGCGAGTTCATCGCCAACCTGCGGGCCCACGTACTCGTTGCGGCGCAAGTCGGCCGTGCTGTCCGCCGCCTTGAGCGCCGCCATCAGCTTGTCGCTTTGCTGCGCCGAACTCTGTCCCTTGATCGCGGGCAGGCGGATCAGCACGTCACGCACCGAGCCAAAATTCTGCACCTGCACGTCGGAATAGCCCAGGGCGCCCACGACACCGCGCAGCTTGGCCAGATCCGCAGGCTGGGAGTAGCTCACTTCGAGCAAGGTGCCGCCGGTGAACTCCACCGAAAGGTGCAGTCCCCGGCTGAACAAAAAGAAAACCGCCAACACAAAGGTCAGGAACGACACCGCGTTGAAGATCAGCGCATGGCGCATGAACGGGATGTCTTTGTGGATCTTGAAAAATTCCATCAGTCTCTCTTGGGTTAGGGCGTTACGCCGTCAACACGACACATTGTCCGGAATCAGACCGATTTGTCCATCACGGCATTCCCGGTAGGCGGAGTCCACACGGTTCCGATGGAAACCGTCTTGAGCTTTTTCTGGCGGCCATACCACAGGTTCACAAGTCCGCGCGAGAAGAACACGCTGGAGAACATGCTGGTCAGTATGCCCAGCACGTGCACCACGGCAAAGCCGCGCACCGGGCCGGAGCCAAAAGCGAGCAAGGCCATGCCGGCAATCATCGTGGTCACGTTGGAGTCCAGAATCGTCGCCCAGGCGCGGTCATAGCCAGCGTGGATCGCCGCCTGCGCCGAAGCACCACCGCGCAACTCCTCGCGCACGCGCTCGTTGATCAGCACGTTGGAGTCGATCGCCATGCCCAGCACCAGCGCCATGGCGGCCATGCCCGGCAGCGTCAGCGTGGCCTGCAGCATGGACAACACCGACACCAGCAGCAGCAGGTTTACGGCCAGCGCGACGCTGGAAAACACGCCGAACAGCATGTAGTACAGGCACATGAACAGGGTCACAGCCAGGAAACCCCAGGTCACGCTGTTGAAGCCTTTGGCAATGTTCTCCGCGCCCAGGCTCGGGCCGATGGTGCGCTCTTCAATGATTTCCATGGGTGCGGCCAACGAGCCGGCGCGCAGCAGCAGCGCCAGGTCACTGGCTTCCACCACGGTCATGGAGCCGGAAATCTGGAAGCGGTTGCCCAACTCGCCCTGGATCACGGGCGCTGTCAGCACCTCACCTTTACCCTTTTCGAACAGCACGATGGCCATGCGTTTTTTGAGGTTCTCGCGGCTCACGTCGCGCATGATGCGTCCGCCCTTGGCGTCCACTGTCAGGTCCACCTTGGGCTGCTGGTTTTGCGAGTCAAAACCGGGTTGCGCATCGGTCAGACTGTCACCCGACAGGATCACCTGTTTCTTCACGATCACCGCCCTGCCGTCGCGCTCCAGAAAACGCTCGTCGCCAAACGGCACGGCGCCGGCGCCCGTCAGCGCGGCCGTGGCTTCGCTGGAGTCGTCCACCATGCGCAGTTCCAAGGTGGCCGTGCGCCCCAGAATGTCCTTGGCCTTGGCCGTGTCCTGCACGCCAGGCAACTGCACCACGATGCGGTCCGAACCCTGCTGCTGTATCACCGGCTCGGCCACGCCGAGTTCGTTGATGCGGTTGTGCAGCGTGGTGATGTTCTGCTTGAGCGCCTGATCCTGGATGCGCCGCGCCGCTTCCGGCTTGATGGTGGCGGCCAGCTTGGTCTCATCGCCTTCGACGCTGGCGACGACCTGCAGATCGGTGAACTGGTCCTGCAGCAGCGCCTTGGCGGCGTCTGCGGCAGCCGCTTCACGAAAGCGCAACTCGATGGTCTGGCCACTGCGGCTGATGCCCGAGTGGCGCACATTCTTTTCTCGCAGGCTGGTGCGCAGGTCGCCCGACAGCGACTCCACCTTCTTGCTCAGCGCCGCCGCCATGTCGACCTGCAGCATGAAGTGCACGCCACCGCGCAAGTCCAGGCCCAGGTACATGGGCGCCGAATGCAGGGCGCCGAGCCAGGCCGGCGAGCGCGACAACAAATTCAGCGCCACCACATAGCCCGCGTTAGAGGGATCGGGGATCAGCGCCTTCTGGATCGCGTCCTTGGCCTTGAGCTGTGTGTCGGTGGTGAGAAAACGCGCCTTGACCGACGTGCCTTCCAGCGTCACCAGATCAGCGTCCACGCCGGCGGACTTGAGCGCCTCTTGGACGCGCGTCAACGTAGCAGCATCGACCTTGAATGTGGGCTTGGCAGCCGACACCTGCACCGCAGGGGCTTCGCCATAAAAATTCGGCAGGGTGTAGAGGGCCCCTATCAGCAGTGCGAACACAATGATCGCGTATTTCCAAGCCGGGTATCGATTCATGGGCGCCGTTCCTGAGACTTTGCGGGACACAGGCCACAGCCCGGCTGGGCGAGCCCTGTGCGCAACAGATTTAAATTGAAATTTTTATTTGACCGTGCCCTTGGGCAGCACCTGCACCACCGCGGAACGCTGCAGTTGGACTTCCACCCCGGCGGCGATTTCCACGCTCAGGAAACTGTCGCCCAGCTTGCTGATCTTGCCGATCAGGCCACCCGCGGTCACCACCTCGTCGCCCTTGGCCAGGGCGTCCATCATGGCCTTGGCCTCTTTTTGCTTCTTCATCTGCGGGCGGATCATGACGAAATACAGCACCACGAACATCAGCACCAGCGGCAGCATGCCCATGAGCGACGATTGCATGTCGCCACCTGCGGCAGCTGCAGCGGGGGCGGTTTGGGCAAAGGCGGAAGAAATGAACACAAGCAACTCCAAAAGATGGCTTTAATACGATGCTGGCACGCGAACGCGCAACAGCTTCTGCAGCCCGGCATTGTATGCCGCATCCTCCGGCCAGCCCCCCCGACCGAGATACCGTTACCATCTGAGCAAGCAACCGCGCCAGAGCAACTGCGCATTTGATTTTTTGGCACAAGGAACCCGTCCATGAACATGGAAGCACCGACTCCGGCACCAACCAGCCCACCGGCCGCCGCACCCGGGCGCCCCGAGAAGCTGCGCCTGGGTGATGTGCTGGTGCAGCAACGGCTGATTTCGCAGGAGCAGTTGCAGCAGACGCTGGAGTTGCAACGACAAACCGGCAAGAAGGTCGGGCGCCTGCTGATCGAGTCCGGCGTCATCACCGAAGAGCTGCTGGCCAACGGGCTGGCGCGCCAGCTGCGCATTCCCTTCGTGAATCTGAAGACCTTTCCGTTTCGCGCCGAAGTCGTGAAGCTGCTGCCGGAGTCGGCCGCCCGGCGTTTTCGCGCGCTGGTGCTGGAAGACAAGGGCGCCACCCTGCTGGTGGCCCTGGCCGACCCGCTGGACCTGTTTGCCTTCGATGAACTGACGCGTCTGCTCAAGCGCACGATTGCCATCGCCGCCGTGCCCGAGAGCCAGCTGGCGCTGGCCTTTGACCGTCTCTATCGCCGCACCGAAGAAATCAGCGGTCTGGCGCGCGCCCTGGAAAAGGACCTGGGCGACACGGTGGACTTTGGCGAACTCACGGCCACGGCCGGCGCCGAAGGTGCGCCCGTGGTGCGCTTGCTGCAGTCGCTGTTTGAAGACGCCATGCAGGTCGGCGCCTCCGACGTGCACATCGAACCGCAGGAGGCCGGACTGCAGATCCGGGTGCGCGTGGACGGCGTGCTGCAAACCCAGACCCAGGCCGACAAGCGCATTGGCGCACCGCTGGCGCAACGCTTGAAACTCATGGCCGGGCTCGACATCTCGGAAAAGCGCCTGCCGCAGGACGGCCGCTTCAGTGTGCGCCTGAAGGACCACACCATCGACGTGCGCCTCTCCACCCTGCCCACCAACTACGGCGAATCGGCCGTGATGCGCTTGCTGAACCAGGGTGCTGGAATGAAGCGGCTGGACAACATCGGCATGCCGGCCCCCATGTTGAAGCGTTTTCGCGAAGTGCTGGGGCGCAGCTCGGGGCTGGTGCTCGTCACAGGGCCGACCGGGTCCGGCAAGACCACCACCCTGTATGCTGCGCTGGCCGAGATCAACGCTGCGGAGCTGAAGGTCATCACCGTGGAAGACCCGGTGGAGTACCGCTTGCCGGGCCTGACCCAGGTGCAGGTGAACGACAAGATCGAGCTCACCTTTGCCCGCGTGCTGCGCGCCTGCCTGCGCCAGGACCCGGACGTGATTCTGGTGGGCGAAATGCGCGACGCCGAAACCGCCGAGATCGGCCTGCGCGCCGCCATCACCGGGCACCTGGTGCTGTCCACCCTGCACACACGCGACGCCACCAGCACACCGTTTCGCCTGCTCGACATGGGCGTGCCGCCCTTCATGGTGGCGACCTCGCTGCAGGCCGTCATCGCCCAGCGACTGGTGCGCTTGAACTGCGTGGAATGCAATGAGCCGCACGAGCCCAGCCCGCAGGAACAGTCCTGGCTCACGGCCATGGTGAGCGACGGCACAGCGGTGCCGGCCAAGCGCGGGCGCGGTTGTTCGTCCTGCAACGGCACTGGCTATTCGGGACGCCAGGGGGTTTACGAACTGCTGGAAATGGACGCCGTGCTGACCCAGGCCGCGTCGCGCTCGGACCCCGGCGCCTTCATGAAGCTGGCGCGCGAGCGCATGCAGGGTCACACCATGGCGTTTCATGTGCTGGACCTGGTGCGTCAGGGGCGCACCTCCCTGGCCGAAGCCTTGCGCATCGGTTTTGACGTGGACGAGGACGAGGGTTAAACAGCCATGGCGGTCTACACCTGGAAGGGGCGCAATGCCCGTGGCGAAGCGGTAAACGGTCAACTCGAAGCCCTGACCGAAAGCGGCGTGGCAGACCAGTTGGTGGCCATCGGCGTGGCGCCGGTGCACATCGAAGTGAGCGCCACCCCGGCCACCGCCAGCGCCGACAACTGGCTGGCCAAGATGAACCGCAAGCCCATCGTGGTGGAAGACATCCTGATCTTTTCGCGCCAGATGTACACGCTGAACAAGGCCGGCGTTCCCATCCTGCGCGCCTTTGCCGGGCTGGAGGCTTCAGCTACCAAGCCGGCCATGGTGGACATGCTCAAGGACATACGCTCCAGCTTGGACCAGGGACGCGAGTTGTCGGCAGCGCTGGCGCGCCACATGCCGGTGTTCGGCGCCTTCTACATCTCCATGATCAAAGTCGGCGAGATGACCGGACGCCTGACGGAGGTGTTTCTGCGCCTGAACGAGCACATGGAGTTCGAGCGCGACGTGCGCGAGCGCATCAAGCAGGCCATGCGCTACCCCATGTTTGTCATGATCGCCATGGTCGTGGCGATAGTGATCCTGAATATCTTCGTGATCCCGGTGTTCGCCAAGGTATTTGCCGGCTTCAACGCAGAATTGCCCATCATCACCCGGGGACTGCTGGGCTTCTCCAGTTTCATGCTGGCCTGGTGGCCGCTGATGCTCGCCGGCACGGTAGGCGCCGGTGTGATGATCCGCGGCTACCTGCGCACCCCCAACGGACGCTACCGCTGGGATGCGCGCAAGCTCAAGCTGCCCATCATCGGCGTCATCGTCCTCAAGGCCACGCTGGCGCGCTTTGCCCGCAGCTTTGCCCTGTCCAGCCAGAGCGGCGTGCCCCTGGTGCAGGCGCTGACGGTGGTGTCGCAGACCGTGGACAACGCCTTCATCGGCAGTCGCATCGAGCAGATGCGCGACGGCATCGAGCGCGGTGAAAGCATTTCGCGCTGCGCCGCGGCCACGGGCGTGTTCACCCCGGTGGTGCTGCAGATGATCTCGGTCGGCGAAGAAACCGGCGAACTGGACAACCTGCTGTTCGAGATTGCCGACATGTACGAGCGCGAGACCGACTACAACATCAAAGGCCTGTCCGCTTCCATCGAGCCCATTCTGTTGGCCGTCATCGGGGTGCTGGTGCTGCTGCTGGCGCTGGGCGTATTCCTGCCGCTGTGGAACATGGGCCAGGCTGCCATGGGCAAGGGTGGTGGCTAACTGTGGCCATGGACCGGCGCACACCGCCGACCGTCGCCTCCTGGAGCCGACTGATGGAATGGTCGATCGTGGTGGCCGTGATCGCGACGCTGGGGTTCGTATTGGGCCGCCAGAAAGACGAGATTCAGGCGAAGGCCGAACTGGCTGCCGTGAAGTACACGCTGGGTTCCTTGCGCACCGCCCTGATCCTCGACTACATGCAGAGAACCGTGCGCGCAGGGAACGGCGCCCCGACCTCAGCCCGCCAAAACCCCTTCGATCTGCTCGAACGCAAGCCGGCAAATTTCCAGGGTGAGGTGAGCGCGGCGCAGGCAAGCCGTGCCCTTGCGGGCAGTTGGGTGTTCGATCCGGCATGCCCCTGCGTCGGCTACCGGCCGCACTACTCCCCGGGGTTCAACAGCGCCAGTGGCGACGACATGGCCTGGTTCAAACTCGCCGGCGCGCCCGGCCCACTGGAGTTGACCGCCAGGGAAAGCTATGTCTGGCAAGGCACGGCCTTGCGCTAGCCGGCGCAAGGCCGTGGAACAAGGTGCTGGGGAAAACCCTTTTATCGTGCAATGTCATGCACTTGGCACGCGAACCTCAAGCACATTGCGGCGTTTTCGCGTAAGATTTGCTCGTAGCGAGCCTATCTCCGGATGGCGCTGATCTCGAATCTCTTTCTTGAACAGATTTTTTATTTCTTAAAGGTGAGCAACATGAAGCAAACACAACGCGGTTTTACTTTGATTGAATTGGTGATGGTCATCGTCATCTTGGGCGTGCTCGCTGCAGTGGCCTTGCCGAAGTTTGTGGATTTGAGCTCCGACGCCAAAACGGCCGCGATTGCAGGGGCGGCCGGGGCGCTCTCGTCTGCGGCTGCCATCAACTATGCCGCTGCGATGGCGAAAAATGCGGGCTCGTACGCTGTCGCTGGTGCAACTCCGGCAACTAATCTGATTGCCAACATGGCAAGCTGGGATGCTACGAATTTCAAGGTTTCTTCCCAAGCTGCGTGTGGCACAGCTGGGTCGGGGGTCGGCGTAACGCTGACCCATGGTGGTGGAACCACAGCCAATTCCGCTGTTGCTACCATCGTCTGCACAGGCTAATCTAAGACTTCCAATGGCGCTGCCGGCTTACCGGCGGCGCCATTTTTGTTTCCATTGGAGATGCTTTGGGCAAATCGGCAGACGCGGCACTGGCACTGGCTCAGGCTTTCTTTCGCTGTGCACCGGCGGACAAGCGCAACAAGCGCGTGACTGAGGCTGACTGGGCCAATTCGCTCAAGAAATTCTATCGTGAGGCCAAGGAGATACGCCACCGTTATTCCCTGGGTTTTCTTTCCCGTGCTTTGGTTGCATACGCGTTTCAACGGCGTTTACTGGATGCCGGCTTCGATCCAGATACCGTGCGCAAGGTGGTGTTTTCGCTGGTGCTGAGTTCCTTCACCCACGAGGGATGAACAAGTTCGGTTCATGGGCCGCAGGCCTGGCGCAGAACTGGCTGAAAAAGTTTCAACTGCGACACGAGTTGAGCCATGCCACGCCGCCCAGCCATGCGAACGAGTTATCAGGTTTGGCTGAAGCCGAGGTTGAGCGCGTACTGTTGCACATAGCTTGTGGGCAAGCTAACCAAAACCAAATTCCATTGTCTGGGTTTCAGCAAGCCGTCTGGCGCGAAGTCCGCCTCGACGCCGACCCGAGCGTTTCCCCCGACATCGTTGGCACCATGACGGATATGTCGGATGTACCGGATGGCTACGCCGATGCAATCTATTCCTCGCACGGAGTCGAGCATCTCTATTGGCACGACGTACCGCTCGCACTGTCCGAATTTCGCCGGACTCTCAAGGACGACGGCTTCGCCGTCATCACTTGTCCGGATGTGCAGGCGGCAGCCCTGATGATTGCCGAAGACCGAATGTTCGATACTGCCTACGAATCTCCCTCCGGAGCCATCACACCATTCGACATTCTTTACAGCTACCGTCCCTTTGTGCAGGCCAATCCGCAGTGGATGTCGCACCACTGTGGTTTTACACTGACGACTTTAATGGCCGTGCTGCGCGATGCCGGCTTTGCCAAAGTGCAAGGACTGCGGCGCGAGGGTGGATTCGACCTATGGGTGCTGGCGAGCAAGTCACCTCGATCCGAGCAGGAGATGGCGGATCTTGCCAAAGATTATCTTTTGACGAATCCCTAGCAAGACCATGGCAATGAGGCGAGTCAGGCGCTGGGTCGCGAAATGGTTGGAGCAGCGCGGTTTGGGCGGCGTTGCCGATACGCTTGATCAACGTTCCGCCGCCGCTGGTGACGTGCAGGCCTTGCATGACCTCGCCCGCCGCGCCATTGGGCGGGGTGAGACCGATTTTGCATTGGCGCAGCTTCGCCACGCAATCCTGCTCAAACCTCAAGACGCGACCCTGCACTGCAGTCTCGGTGCAGCATTGCGCAATTCTGGCCAATTTGACGCCGCCCGTGCAGCCTACGAGCAGGCGCTGGCGCTTAAGCCCGACTACCCACAGGTTTTGAGCAACCTTGGCGAATGGTGCATCGCCCGAGAACAATGCGATGAAGCACTGGAGTGGTTCGATCGGGCCTTGGCCTGCACGCCCAATTTTTTTGAGGCCCGGCTCAACCAAAGCGCGGCCCTTTTCGAATTGGGCCGTTACGAGGAGTCGCGCCTTCAGGCCGAGCAGTTGGTTCGTGACGAGCCAAGCCGTCCCGAGGCTCACCTCAACCTGGGGAATGTGCTGGTGCATACCGGCAAGGCCAAGTTGGGAATCAAGCATTACAAGAAGGCTTTGGAACTGCAGCCCGGCTACGCGGAAGCACATTACAACCTGGCATCCCTGCTCGGCTCCAAGGAGGATCTGGCCAACACCATCGGCTACATGGAGCAGCGCATCAAGGAACGTGGTGACAGCGCGCAAAACCTGGGCATGCTCGCGTCAGCCCATCATGCGGCGGGGCATTTGAGCGAGTCCGAGGAGATCTGCCGGCGAATCCTGAAGCGTCAGCCGGACAATATGACCGCATTGATCACCCTGGGTTCCTGCCTGAGCGCGGGCGGCGATTCAGCTGCGGCTGTGGCGTTGTTCGAACGCGTCGTCCAACTCGACTCGACGCAGTCGGCTATGGGATCGAACATCCTATTCGAGTTCAATTATCTGGCCGCCGCCGCACGCGATTCAGTGTTTCGAAGGCACGTTGCGTGGGCCGCGAAATTTGAGACTCCGTTGACACCAGCGGATAACTTTTCCCAGCGCAATCGCGAACCTGAGCGCAAGCTGCGCATTGGCTATGTGTCGGGCGACTTCGCCCGTCACCCCGTGGGTTTTTTATTGCGCGACATTCTGAAACATCACGATCAAGGGAAATTTTCCATCCACTGCTTTTCCATGCTCATTCGCCCCGAAGAAGCACTGCCTGAACTGCGCGAAGCGGCTGATACATGGGAGGACATCTTCTACCTTGACGACGACGAGGTCGTGGCACTTATCCGCAAGACCGAAATTGACATCCTGGTGGACTTGTCAGGGCATACGGCATTTCATCGACTGCTAGTATTTGCGCGTCGTCCGGCGCCAATCCAGGCGGAATGGATTGGTTACTTCCATTCAACGGGCCTGAAGTCCATCGACTACTTCATCACCGATCCAGTCACCACGCCACTAGCGGGAGGCCAACTGTTTTCCGAAACGCCGGCTTATTTGCCGCACACGCGCTTTTGCTACGGCCCTCCCGCGTACGCAGCCAACGTGGTCGCGTCACCTTGCGAAAAACGGGGCGACATCACCTTCGGTTCGTTCAACCGTCTGCCTAAAATGACCGACGACGTGCTTGCGGCGTGGGTCAATATCTTGCACGCTGTGCCAGCCAGTCGCCTGCTGGTGAAGTCAGGCGCCTTCGCGGACAAGTCGGTCGTGGAGCGCATGCTTGCGCGGTTTGAGCGCCTGGGAATTGGGCAGGAGAGGTTGGAGTTGCGGGAAGGATCTGGGCACCCAGAGATGCTGGCCGAATACGGTGACATCGACATCGCGCTCGACACCTTTCCCTTCAACGGCGGCATGACCACCCTGGAGGCGCTATGGATGGGCGTGCCGGTGGTCACCATCGCCGGCGACACCGTGGTGTCGCGCCAGACCATTTCCGCCCTGGCCAACATCGGTCTTGCCGATGAGCTCGCTTTCCCGGATGTGGACGCATACGTCAAAGGTGCGGTGGCCTTGGCCAAAAACCCAACCCGGCTGACCGAACTGCGCGGCCAGATCCGACCGCGCATGGCTGCCAGCCCGCTGCGCCAGTCAGAGCAATTCACAAAGGATCTGGAAGCGCTTTATCGCCGCATGTGGCAGGCCTGGTGCCGGGGCGAAAAACTGGCAGACGAAGTTGGCGGGATGCGGGAAAATGCGGGCGACCATGGTTGATTCCACACATCGCTCTCACCTCACGGGCCCATACCCGGGCCACGATCTGCGCGGCTTCACGTTGATCGAACTGATCATGGTGATGGTGCTGATTGGCGTGCTGGCGGCCTATGCCGTGCCCAAGTTCGACAAAAGCGGCTTCGACGCGCGCGGTTTTCACGACGAGACGTTGGGGCTTTTGCGCTATGCGCAGAAGGCCGCCATCGCGCAGCGCAGAGCTGTCTGCGTCACGCTGGGAGCCACGGGAGTCAGCCTGAAAATTTTTGCCGCCAATCCGGCGGTTGGCGCCTGCAGCGCGGCCTCGTCCCTGAGTTTGCCCAGCACGCCGCGTGGTGGCACCGGTCTGACAGGGTCGGTGGCGTCCTTTCAGTTCTCACCTCTTGGCGGCACGGACCAAAATGCCGACATCGTCATCGCCATCACCAACAGCACGGCGATCACTGTTGACGCCGTCACCGGCTATGTCCATGAATAAGAAGATGCAGCGCGGCTTCACGCTGATCGAGCTCATCATCTTCATCGTCGTGGTGGGTGCGGGCATGGCCGGCATACTTTCCGTCATGACCACCACCGTCAAGTCCAGCGCGGACCCCATGGTGCGCAAGCAGACCATCTCCATTGCAGAATCCCTGCTGGAGGAAATACTGCAAAAGGATTACGCCAACCCAACCGGCGGCAACACCGGTACCACGCGCGCCCTGTTTGACGACGTCGACCAGTACAACGGCTACAGCACGAGCGGTGGCATCGTCGACGTGTCGGGCGCGGCGATCGCCGCCCTGGCCAGCTACAACATTTCGCCAGCGGTGACCGTCGCCGCCACCACCCTGGGCAGTAACAGTCTGGCAATGAAAAAGGTGACCGTCTCGGTGACCGGCCCAGGTGGCACGATCAGCCTGTCCGGCTACCGCGCGTGTGACCTGACACCATCCTGCCCGCTGCCATGAACGCCCGCGCCGATGTATCCGCCAGGCTCAACCCGTGGATTGTTGGAAGCGGGCACGTTAATTGATATCGCGATATCATTCGATACTGATTCATGAGCATTGGGAGTCACCATGGCACAAGTCGTCGTTCGCAATATCGAAGACGCCGTGAAGGCGGGCCTGAAAGCGCGTGCCAGCGCCCACGGCTGGAGCATGGAGGAAGAGGTGCGCCAGATCCTGCGCCGTGCCTTGACCGATGACGCGCCGGCGCGCGCCCTACTGGGCTCCCGGATTGCCGCGCGCTTTGCCCGGTCCGGCCTGACGCAGGCCCTGCCCGAACTGCGAGGTCACGCCGTCAACCCCATGGACCTGGGCGCATGATCATCCTGGACACCAACGTGTTGTCGGCGCTGATGCAGCAACAGGCGGACGCGCAAGTCGTTGCCTGGCTGGACGATCAACCGGCCGAATCCGTGTGGCTCACCAGCATCACCCTGTTTGAGGCACGTTACGGCTTGGCCCTGCTGGCGCCCGGCAAGCGACGCACCACGCTACAGGAACGCTTTGAGCGCCTGATCCATGACGATCTGGAAAACCGGGTGCTGATGTTCGATGCCAACGCAGCGGCGCAGGCCGCAATTTTGGCTGCCCAGCGCAAAGCGCGCGGTCGCCCTGTCGACATGCGCGACACCTTCATCGCGGGCATTGCCTTGGCACGGCGTGCCCAACTGGCCACGCGCAACCTGCGTCACTTCGACGATTTGAGCGTGGCCGTGGTCGATCCCTGGGCACAAGCCGCATGAAGGACCGCACTTTCTTCTTGCGCCAGCGCGGTTTCACCCTGATTGAGCTGGTGATGGTCATCGTCATCATGGGCGTGATCGGTGGCACGGTGGCGGTCTTCATGAAAGGGCCCATCGATTCCTACTTTGCCACCGCGCGTCGCGCCGGCCTGACCGACGTAGCAGACACCGCCGTGCGGCGCATGGCGCGCGATGTCCGCAAGGCCTTGCCCAACAGCATTCATGCGCCCACCAGCCAGTGCGTCGAGTTCATTCCCACCAAGTTCGGCGGACGCTACCGCGCGGATGTGGACGCGTCCGGCACTGGCGACATTTTGAACTTCACGGCGGCGGACAGCAGCTTTGACATGCTCGGGGCCAACAGCACGCTGACCGACCAGACCATGGTCACGGGCGACTGGATCACCGTCTACAACCTGGGCATCACCGGATCTGACGCCTACAACCAGGACAATACTTCGGCGATTGGCAGCATCGGCACTGGCAGCCTGAGCAATGAGACCAAAATCAATATCACCAGCAAGTTGTTTCCCCTGGCTTCTGGAGGGAACCGCTTTCATGTCATTCCCAAAGACGAAAAAGTGGTCGCCTTAGTCTGCAGCGGCGGCAAGCTGTACCGCACCGCCAATACGGCAATGAGCAAGACGGCAGACGGCAGCAGTTGCCCGACTTCCGCCACCGCCACCTTCACCGTTGCCACGCTGGCCAACAATGTGAGCTCCTGCAATTTTTCCTACAGCGGCTCCGACCTGCAGCGCAACGCCCTGGTGCAGATGACGCTGCAGTTCACAGACAGCGGCGAGACCACCAGCCTGTACCATGAGGTTCATGTGAACAACACGCCATGAAGACTACGCGATTTCTTCAGCGAGGTTTTGCCGCGATCGCAGCGATCTTTCTGGTCGTGGTGCTGGCGGCGCTGGGTGGCTTCATGCTCACTTTTTCCAACACGCAGCAGCTCACTTCAGCACAGGACCTAATGGGTTCGCGCGCCTACTGGGCGGCACAAGGTGGCCTCGAGTGGGCCATTGGCAGTGTGACCGCAGCTTCTGCCTGCCCCACCTCACCCACCAGCCTGAGCCTCGACAGCTTCACGGTCACCGTGTCCTGCACTGCACAGACCTTTACCGAGGCGCCCGCGCCTCCCAGCGTCGCCCCCAACGTGACGATTTACCAGTTCACATCCCTCGCAAAATCGACGGGCGCAGTCGGTAGCGTCGGCTATACCGAGCGCAGCCTGTCTGCGTCCATGGAAAGGTGATGGCGATGGCGAAGACAAGTCTCATGCGGGTGCTGGCCATCGCGGGTCTGGCGGCGCTGCTGCTGGGCCACGCGACGCAGGCATTTGCTGCCACCTGCACCAGCAAGGCCAATGGCAACTGGGGCAATTCTTCCACCTGGACCTGCACCGGCACGCCCACCGCCACCGTGCCAAGCGGCAACGACTCGGCCATATTGGCCTCGCCCTACACAGTGACGCTGGACAACGATTATCAGGTGATTGGTTTCACCATCAACAGTGGCGCCACTTTGTCAGACGGCAACGGCCACGTGCTGACCGTCAGTGGCAACATCATCAACAACGGCACGTTCACCAGCAGTCAAAGCGGGATCATCGCCTCCACGGGCAATGCCGCCGTTATGTCGGGCAGTGGCACGTTTGCCAACCAGGCGCGCCTGTACACCTCCGGCACCGGGCCCAGCATCGCGGCGGGCTCGACGCTGACTTTCACCGGCACGGCGCAGATCCGAACAGGGCGAGATGACCAGGGCAATACGGTGTCGAATTCTGTGCTGACCATCAACGGAACACTGAATGCCACGGCGCAGACCGGCGGCAGCAGCACGCCCTTCTTGCGCCTCTACGCCAGCAGCACGGTGGTGGGCAGCAGCGGCGTCATCAACGCCAGTGGCACGGCCACGATTTCCTATCGATCCACCGGCACTTTCACCAACAACGGGTCCGTGACAGTGGCAACGGTTTCGGTCAGCAGTGGCACCGGCACCTGGACCAACGCGGCAAACGCCAGCCTGACCGTGACCTCGTCGTTTGCGCCTTCCACGCTGAACGCCTCCGCCAGTGGCAACACCGTCACCTACACCAGCCCTGCCCACCCTGTCACGCCGAGCAGCAATACCTACTACAACCTGGCAGGCAGCGGTGTCGTGTGTCCGGTGTCCTACACCATCTTGGGAACATCGCCCTGTGCCACCACGCCCTACGTGCAGGGCAGTCCGAGCAGTTGCACCAGCGTCACAGGTGTGGGCAGCGTGGCCTGGAGCAACCCCGGCAACGCGACCTCCAGCGACAACGTCTACGCCACGTCCAGCCTGTCCAGTGGCACAACCAGCAATTACCTCAAATGCACGGGCTTCGGCCTGAATGTTCCCGCGGGCGCGGTCATCAAAGGCATTACCGTGACGATAGAGCGCAAGACCAGCGGCGGGACCATGAAAGACGCCTATGTCTACCTGATCAAGAACGGCAGCATCAGCACTGCACTGAACGCAGCCACATCGACCAGCTATGGCACCAACGACAGCAGCGAGGCGCATGGAGGGCAAACCACTCTCTGGGGAAGCGCCTGGACCACGACGGATCTCAATTCGACCAATTTCGGAGTGGCCTTTGCAGCGCAGAACACCGGTTCCTCCAACTGGTGCTGGTGGGGCTGCACCTACAGCGCCAGCGTTGACCAGATCGTGGTGCGCGTGGACTACAGCGTGTCGGGACTGCACCACATCCGCATCGAACACGACAGCGTCGCGGCCTATTGTTTGTCGGAGCCCATCACGCTCAAAGCTTGTGCGAATGCGGCCTGCACCAGCTATTACACGGCCAGCGACGTCACCGGCATCGGTCTCTCGCCCAGCAGCACGGGCAACACCTGGTCGCCCAGCAGCACGGCGACGATCACTGCGGCCAGCGGCGGCATCAATACCGGGAACATCACGCTGGCGCATTCCAGCGCCGGCACAGTCAGCCTGGGCATCACCGGCACTGCCAGCCCGGCGCCCACCAATGCCTTCGAGTGCTACAACACCGGAACTGGCAGCAGCGGCAATGTCGGGAGCAGCAGCTGCGACCTGGTGTTCTCCAATGGCGCCTTTTCCTTTCACGTGCCCGACCATGTCTCAGCCACCGCGCAAACCGTGTCCATGACGTCCTGTGCCAGCAGCATGGCAAGTGGCAGTCGCAGCGTCAGTTTCTGGACGACCTATGTGGATCCGAGCAGCGGCACGCTCAAGGCCAATGTGGCGGCAGGGTCAAGCAATGCGAACTGCACCAGCGGATCTTCGGTCGGCACCGCCTCGGGCAGCGCCACGACCGTCGCGCTGACTTTTGGCAGCGGAACGTCACCGCAGGCAAGCTTCACCCTGTGCTACCCGGATGTAGGGCGGGTTCAGCTCAATGCCAGCTACAGCAGTGGCGGAACGACAATCACAGGCGCGAGTTCCTTCGTCGCCAGGCCGGATCACTTTACGGTCACCGGCATCAAGCGCACCAGCGACAACCTGGCCAATCCGGCTGCGGCCGATGCCACGGGCGGTGCCTTCGTCGCGGCGGGCAATTCCGCTGTGGCGGCAACGCAGTTCACAGCCAAGATCAGCGCCGTCAATGCACTGAATGCCGTGACCCCGAACTTTGGCGTGGAGAGTTCGCCTGAAGGGGTGGTACTTTCGGTGGGGACCGTGGTGGCGCCAAGCGGCGGCAACCCCGGGCTTCTCACCTGCAAAGCATCCACCAGCGGTTGCAGCGTGCCCGGCGGCGCGGCCAACTTCAGCGCCGGCGCCACCACCGTCACCGATCTGGCCTGGAATGAAGTCGGCGTCATCAACCTGCTGCCGGCCCTGACCGACGGCAGTTACATGGGCACCGCCGACCTGGCCAGCGCCACAGCCAGCGGCAATATCGGCCGTTTTTACCCGCATCATTTCGGGGTCATCCCCGATCCCGCCGCGGCCGTGGAAAACCGTGCCGAGTTGTGTCTGGGCGGTTTTCTGGTGGCGGATCACGTCACCGCCTGCGCACCGACCTTCAGCTACATGGGAGAGCCCATGAACCTCAACTTCCAACTGCTGGCACAGGAGGCCGGCGGTTTGACAACCCGAAACTACATTTATTCGTCGACCGTAGCGCAGAACTTTTCCAAGCTCAACCTCACATCCAATGCGGCCCTGCATCTGGGCGCCGTCAACGACCCTACGGGCACGCCCAATTACTTGACGGCGCGACTCGACACCACGTCCCTGGTGGTGTCGGGGACGCCTGTGGGAACCTTTCTGGTGGGCGTGGCCGACGTCACGGCGCCGATCGTGTTTCCCCGTGCCAGTGCAGCGCCTCTGGTGGACGGCCCCTACGCGACGCTGAGCTTCGGCATCGCCCCGCTGGACAGCGATGGCGTGGCGATGGGTTCTGCAGCCCTGGATCTGGCAACGACTTCGGCCGCTGCCGGCAGCGACCATGCCCTGATCGACAGCAGCGAACTGCGCTACGGGCGCCTGCGCCTGCAAAACGCCTATGGATCGGAGTTGCTGGACCTGCCCATGAGCTTTACCGCCCAATACTGGAACGGTAGCGGCTGGTCGCTCAACAGTCTGGACACCGACACCACGAGCACCCTCTCGTTTGCTGCTGTGGGAAGCAACAACATCACCAGCAATACCTGCATCATCGAATCCGGGAACAACAGCGGCAAAGGATGCGCTGCCGCACCCGCAGTCGCCAGTCGGGCCTACCTGCAAGGCGGGGTGGCCGGTTTCGCCGGCAATTTCAACCTGTGGCTCAAGGCACCCGGCACAGGGCACGCGGGGTCCATCGACATCACGGCCGCGGCCCCCACCTGGCTGAGGTACAACTGGACGGGGACCCAGGCCAATCCGGGCGCCCGCGCCACCTTCGGTATCTTCAAGAGTCCGCTCATCTACCGGCGCGAAAACTATTGAGGCTCCAGAAACTCAGGATTTGGCAGCCAATAAACTACACTCCCGAGAGTGTTTGCCCTGCTGCCTCGATAGCTATCAAATTTAGAGCATTAATACTTCGCCCATGATTGCCCTACCGCCCCCCATTGACGGCATCCCTGCGCGGGGCACGCTTTAGCATGCGCTGGCCCTGGCAACGCGCCACTTCTGGGGATCAACTGGTGATTTCCTGGTCCGGCAAGACCTTCGCATTTGTTCGTGCGCGTCAGCGCGCTGACGGCCTGCACGAATTGCTCAAGTTCGGCGTGGAACGCCAGGGGGCGGACAGCCTGGAAGACTTTGTGCGCCGGTTGCAGGCATTGGGACTCAAGGGCCTGGCGGCGCAGGCCATGCTGCGTCCGGGCCAATACCAGGTGCTGCAGATTGACGCACCCGCGGTACCGCCCGAGGAACTGCGCTCGGCGGCGCGCTATCAGATCCGGGAAATGATCGAAACCCATCTGGACGACGTCACGCTGGACGTGATGCGCGTGGGCGATGGTCAGCAAAAGGGGGCCGGTCATCTCTTTGTCGTGGCCGCCACCAATGCGGTGGTGCGCGAGGTGCGCGACCTGTGCGACGCCATGCCGTGGCCACTGCCCGTGGTCGACATTCAGGAAACCGCTCAGCGCAATCTGCAATGCGCCCTGGCCGCACTCGATGGCCATGCAGATCGCGCCACCGCCGCGCTGGTATTGATCGACGGTCAGCAGGCGGTGCTCACCATCTCGGCGCGAGACGAGCTTTTTTACACCCGCCGCTTCGATCTGCCCGAAGGCTTTCTCACGCACTCCTGGGGACAGGGTGACAACGCCAGCGCCGCCGCAGACCAGGCCTTCACTCCTGTCGACGAATACGTGCCCGACTACAGCGTGGGTGGCGTGTCCTACGGCAACGACTATTCCGGCGCACGTGCCGGTGTCGGCAACGCGACCGATGGCGCAGGCGATGATGGCCCGGCACAGCGCTTGCTGGTGGAAGTGCAACGCTCGCTCGACGTGTGGGACCGCTCCTGGTCCAGCATGCCGCTGCAATGCCTGCGCGTTTTCGCCGGGGAGCGCAGCGCTGAACTGTCACGGTGGCTGGCGACGCAATTGGGCCAGACCGTGTTGCCCATGGAGGTGAATGCGCTGTTCCCGGGTTTCGAGAGCGGCTCTGCGCAAGACCAGGCGCAATGCCTGCCCCTGCTCGGTGTGCTGATGCGCACTGTGGGCCGCAAACTCTGATCATCATGGCCCAGCAAATCAACCTCAGCACGCCGATCCTGCTCACGCAGCGGCGTTACTTTTCGGCCCTGACCCTGGTGCAGGCGCTGGGCCTGCTGCTGCTCGTCGGCGGAGCCTTAAGCGCCTACTGGGTGGTGACGCTGAACGCCGCCAGCGCCGGTTTTCAGAAAACCCTGAGCGCGCAGGCGCTGGAACTGGCAAGTCTGCAAGCCGCGATTGCCCAGGGCAAGGCCGGCGCGGGTCCAGCCGAGGCGGTGCAGGCTCAAGATTTGCAAGCGCGGCGCGCCACCTTGACACAGCGTGAAAAATTGCGCGATGAACTGCAGCGCGGCCTGTTTCGCGCCGGATGGGGGCACTCGGCGCGGCTGCAGTTGGTGGCGCAGAGCATCCCGGCCCAGGTATGGCTGACCGAGGTGAAGGCCGACGAGACCTGGCTGGACGTCAGCGGCTTCACCCTGGATCCGGCGGCGCTGAATGACTGGCTGGGCCGGCTGTCGGCCAGCCCCTTGCTGAAGGAGCAACAACTCAGCACGGTCAAGGTCGAGCGGGCCAGCCCGGCCATGGTGAAGGCCGCAGGCGGCTCGGCGCGACCTGTCTGGTCATTCCAGCTGCTCAGCGCCGTGGCCAGGCCCACTGCTCTGTTGTCCGGAGGCAAGCCATGAAGCGCTGGTGGGACGCGCAGGCAGCGCGCATCGACGCCCTGAGCTTGCGCGAGCGGGTGTTCCTGTTCCTGTCGGTACTGGCCTGCGGCGTGGCCCTGATCGATACAGTTTGGCTGTCGCCCGCGCGCACGGCACATCAGCAACTGGCCCAACGCTTCGAAAAACAGAGTACCGAGCTGAAGAACATGCGCGAGGCCTTGAAGGCCATGGGTCAGCCGCAGGCCGGCAGCCAGGCCGGGCGCGAAGAACTCGCTACCGTGAAAGAGCAACTCGATGAAGTCAATCAGGCCATACAGCAGGCCACAGGCGCAAGCCGTCAAGGCACACCCCTGGCCCAGGTGCTGGTCCATCTATTGCGCCGCCAGGAGGGCCTGACGCTGCTGCACACCGCCACACTGGCCGATGCACCCGCCAAAGCCGCATCCGCGGCCGCGCCGTCAGGCATCGCGCGCCAGGGCGTGGAATTGACCGTCTCCGGCCCCTATGCCGAGCTGACGCGCTACGTGCAGACACTGGAACAGGCCCTGCCGGCAGTGCGCTGGGGCAGCATGCAACTGAAAAGCGAAAAGCAGCCCCCCGAGTTGACGCTGCAACTGTTCCTGGTGGAGGTGCAACCATGATGCGCCGCTACTCAATCTGCCTGTGCCTGATCGCCATGGCCAACGCGGCTTGCGCCCAGGCGCTGCGCGACCCCACGCTGGCACCATCCGATGCCAGTCCGGTCAGCGCCGAAGCCGGCGGCAAATCGGGCCGTGCCGAGTCAACAGCCATGAGCGTGCTGGTGCGCGACGGGCGTCCTTATCTGGTGCTGGGCACACGCCTGTATGCGCAGGGCCAGATGCTGGGCCAGGCCCGCATTGAAAAGATCGGCGAGACCGAGGTGCTGTTGCGCGAAGCAGGTGTGCTGCGCAAGTTGGCGCTGTTCCATGGCATCGAGCGGCGTGAGGCAGCGCTCGACCCCGCCAAGCCAGCCTGCGCTGCGGACACTGACGCAAGCGCCAAACCGGCGAAGAAACTGAAGACAGCCAAGTCCGCGGCCAAGACCAAGCCACCAGCCGCACCTTGCGCCGCCGTTCAACCCTGAGGTCTCTCCCCATGATCCGAACAACCTCCGCCACCCTTGACCGCCTTCACGGCAGTCTGCGCTGCGCCACTGGCTTGAGCCGTTTCGCCCTGAGCGCCTGCTGGGTCTCGGTGAGCCTGCTCACAGGCTGCGCCGCGGACCGCGGCTTGCGCGTCCCGGATGTAGGCCGCGCCGTGCGCAACGATCTGCAGCCGATCGCAGCCCCCGCACCGGTCCTTGTACCCACGCGCATCAGCGATGCACTGGCCGAACCGGCGCCCCCTGCCGTGCCACTGCCGCCCGAGCCAAAACTCGACTTGCTGGTGAACAACGCCCAGGCGCGCGAGGTCTTTCTGGCGATCGTGGCCGACACCCGATACAGCATGCTGATGCACCCCAACGTGGCCGGCACCTTGTCGGTGACGCTGCGCGGTGTCACCGTGCTTGAAGCCCTGGAAGCGATTCGCGATGTCTACGGCTTTGACTTCAAGATCGACGGTCGGCGCATCACGGTTTACGCACCGACCATTCAGACGCGGATCTTCACCGTGAATTACCCGCAGTCGCAGCGCACCGGCAACAGCGAGTTGCGGGTTTCGTCCGGTGCCGTGGCACAAAGCGGCTCCAGCGGCGGCGCCGCCTCGGGTGGGGGCGCGACCCCGTCGGCGGGCAGTTCCTCGCAGGCCGAAGGCAGCCGTGTCACCACCACTTCGAAAACCGATTTCTGGGCCGAGCTGGCCGGCGCCGTGCGCGGTCTGGTGGGCAGCGGCGAGGGCCGCAGCGTCATCACCAGCCCGCAGGCCGGCATCATGGCGGTGCGCGCCATGCCCGAAGAGTTGCAGCAGGTCGACAAGTTTCTCAAGGCCGCGCAGATTGCGGTGGAACGCCAGGTGATGCTCGAAGCCAAGGTGGTCGAGGTGGAACTGCTCGACGGTTACCAGAGCGGCATCGACTGGTCGGCGCTGAAGAACGGCGGCGGCGCCACCGGTGCGCTGGGCGTGATTGGCGGCAGCACCGGCGCCAACGCACTGGTCAGCGGTGTCCAGGCAAATCTGCCCGGCTTCAGTGCCAGCGCGACGTCCCTGACCAACGGCGTCTCCCTGCCATCGGGGGGCTCGGGCCTGTTTGGCCTGGCGCTGGCGCGCGAAGGTTTTCAGGCCGTGCTCGGTTTCCTGGAAACCCAGGGCGACGTGCAGATCCTGTCGAGCCCGCGCATCGCCACCTTGAACAACCAGAAGGCCGTGCTCAAGGTCGGCTCGGAAGACTTCTTCGTGACCAACGTGTCCAGCGGCACAACCACGACGGCGACCACGGGGTCCACCACGCCGACCCTGCCCAGCCTGACGCTGACGCCCTTCTTCTCCGGCATTTCGCTGGACGTCACGCCGCAGATCGATGGCGGCAACAACATCATGCTGCACGTCCACCCTTCGGTCACGACGGTGACGGAGAAGACCAAGCAGATCGACCTGGGCAGTGTCGGCAACTTCCGCCTGCCGCTGGCCTCGAGCAATGTGAACGAAACCGACACCCTGGTGCGGGTGCAGGACGGCAACATCGTGGCCATCGGCGGCCTGATGCAGATCGAGTCGAACCGCTCCGCGTCGGGTTTGCCCGGCAGCACCAGCAGCCCGTTCTTCGGCACGCTGCTGGGCAACCGCTCCAACTCCGGGCGCAAGAAGGAAGTGGTGGTGCTGATCAAGCCCACCATCATCCGCACCGCGCAGGACTGGGAGGCGCAGACCCAGCGCAGCCGCGCCGCGCTGGACGACATGGAAGCGGCCCGGGCCCGCGTGATCCGCATCGAAGGCCCTGCGCCCGAGACCCGTCCGCCCGTGAAGTGATGTATTCCAGGCACTTTTATCTGCGCGAGGCACCGTTCTCGATCACGCCCGACAGTGCCTATTTTTTCCCCCACGAGAGCGCGCAGTCGGCGCTGAACATGCTGCTCGTGGCGCTGCGCAGCGGCGAGGGTTTTGTCAAGATCGTGGGCGAGGTGGGTTGCGGCAAGACCGTGCTGTGCCGCCAGTTGCTCAACACCTTGCAGGACGAATGCGCCACCGCCTACATCCCCAACCCCGACATGGGTCCCGACGACCTGCTGCTCGCGCTGATGCAGGAGCTGTCCATCGCGGTTCCTCCCACACCGAGCCGGCAAAAGCTGAACCGCCACAAGTTGATCAACGCGCTGTGCGACTGCCTGCTGCAGCACGCCAAGGCCGGACGGCGCGTGGTGGTGTGCATCGATGAGGCGCAAGCCATTCCCGTGGCCACGGTGGAGAGCCTGCGCCTGCTGTCCAATCTGGAAACAGAGAAGCGCAAGTTGCTGCAACTGGTGCTGCTGGGCCAGCCGGAACTCGACGAAAAACTGGCGCGCCCGGAGATTCGCCAGCTGCTGCAACGCATCACCTTCAGCGAATACCTGGGACCGATGTCGGCCCAGACCGTGCCGGCCTACCTGGAACACCGGCTGGCCACTGCGGCGCTGAGCGACGCCACCGACACCCGTGTCTTCACAACTGAAGCGGCGCAGGCCATCGCGCGCTTCAGCGGCGGTGTGCCACGACTGGTGAACATCCTGGCGCACAAGTGCCTGATGCTGGCCTACGGCGAGAACGAGCACCGCGTGCAACTGCAGCACGTGCGCCTGGCGGCAGTCGACACGCCGGGCGTGCGCGCTGCGGGCCCGTGGTGGCTGCGCCTGGGCAGCGCCTGGCGCAAGGGCTCTTTGAGGTCCTGGTTCGGTCGACAAGGTTTCGGAGCACATCGATGAGCGTCATCAACAAGATGTTGCGCGACCTGGACAGTCGCCAGACGACGGACGCGGCGCAGGCCAGGACGCAGACCGCGCGCACGGGTCTGGCCCGCGGCACGCTGATCGTGAACGAGGGCGGCGTAGGCCAGGCCGCGAAATGGTGGCTGCGCACCGGCGCCCTGCCGGCCGCACTGCTGCTCGGCCTGTTGGCTGCGGGTGCGGCGTGGTGGTGGCTGCAACCCGGCAAGCCTGCTGTGGCCGAGAGAGCGTTAGTGAGCTTGCCGTCCTTGCCCCCACCCGCACCGCTGACAGCACCGGTGGTGATCGCCAGCGTCGCAACTGTATCGCCAGCGGCCGCTGCATCGGCAGCACCAGCACCAGCACCAGCACCGGCCGTACCAAGCCATGCCGACTTCGCCGCCGTACCGCCGACGAAGGCACTGCCCACCACCCCGGCGCCGGCCTTGATCGTTGCGGCGCCCGTGCCGGTCGCAGCAAGCACGCCGGCGCAGCCCAAGGCTGCCATGCCTGGCGCAAGCCCACCGTCTGTACCCGTTGCATCGGCCTCGCCGGCCGCCCTGCAGGCACTGGCCCAGGCGCAAGGTCTGTGGAGCACGGGCGCGCACGAAGCCGCGATGGACTTGCTGCGCGAAGCACTGGCGGCGGTCGAGCGCGCCGGTGCGGGCAACGCGCAGTTGCTGGCGCCACTGGCGCGCGAACTGGCGCGCATGGAGATGGCGCAAGGACGCGTGGCGCAGGCGCTGTCCTTGTTGACGCGGCTCGAACCCTCGCTGTCTGGCGTGGCCGAAGTCTGGGCGCTGCGCGGCAACGCGGCGCAACGCCTGGGCCGTCATGAAGAGTCGGCTGCGGCCTACCTGGCGGCCCTCAAGCTGCGGCCCAACGAGGCCCGCTGGATGCTGGGTGCGGCGGTCTCTCTGGCAGCCCAGGGTCAGACCACCAGTGCTGCCGAGCTGGCCGAAAAAGCCCGCGCTGGCGGGGCCCTGAGCCCCGACGTGGCCAGCTACCTGCGCCAGTTGGGTGTTCCCCTGCGCGAACGCTGAAACTCCAGCGCCAGTCCAACCGGGCCGTGCGGCCTCACCGCAGCGCAGTGCAAATCCTTGTGATTTGTTAAACGCTCCCCCCTCGGCGGGTATATCGTTATTTTGACAACATCGTTCGCGAACTGACCCTGCAGGCCTGGATGCCGGGTGGTGTTGCCGCCATTCGCCAGTTCACCTTTGCCATAGCGAAACAGCGTCAAAAGGAACAAGCCTTGGGACCGACTCACGCCAACTTGCCCGCCGCCAGCCCGTCCTTCGGGTCGCTCGCTTGCATGGCCATCGGCTTGCTGTTGCTGGGCGGTTGCGCCAGCCCGACCCTGCCCAGTTCCGCAACCCATTTGCAGCCCGCCCCTGAAATCGCTGGCAGCCCGCCCCCCTTTGTCGAAGTGCCACCACTGCCCCCGCGCCCCCAAGCCAGGGAGCGCCAGGAGCTGTACAGCGTGGTCATGCAGCACGTGGACGTGCAAGACCTGTTGTTCGCGCTGGCGCGCGACGCCAGACTGAATGTCGACATCCACCCAGATATTGAAGGAACGGTGAGCATGAACGTGCGCGATCAGACTCTGACCGAGATCCTGGAGCGCGTGGCGCGTCAGGTGGATCTGCGCTACGAGTTGCAGGGCAACAGCCTGTCCATCCTGCCGGACTCGCCCTTTCTCAAACACTACCGGGTCGACTACCCGAACATCCGCCGTGACGCGCGCACCAGCATCAGCACCTCGACCGACGTGGCCAGCACCGGCGTGTCACCCGGCGCCACCGCGGGTGGCGGCAGCGGCAACAACGCCTCCACCTCGTCCGTGGAAAACACCTCGAACAACCGCTTCTGGGACACCCTGGTCGCCAACCTCAAGGACTTGCTGCGCGAGACCGACAAGGTGCTGCCCGAGGGCAGCAGCGAGACCGTGACGGAGCAAAGCGGACTGCAGTCCAGCACCGGCACCGGCGCTGCGACAGCGCCGCCTGGCAAGGCGTCTGCCGGCAAGACTGCGCCGCGTGTCACGACCCGTTCCACCAATCCCAGCGCCATCCTCGCGGCCAGCCCGAACGCCGCTGCGCTGTCAGCCAGCGGCACCACGGTGGTCAAACGCAGCACGTTTCGCGAGGCAGCGTCGGTGATCGCGCACCCCGAGTCCGGCAACATCAGCGTGCGCGCCTCGCAGAGCCAGCACGAAAAAGTGCGCGAGTTTCTGGACCGCGTGCTGGCTTCGGCGCGCCGCCAGGTGCTGATCGAAGCCACCATCGTCGAAGTCGACCTGTCCAGCCGCTACCAGCAGGGCATCAACTGGTCGCTGGTGCAAACCGCCGGCAGCGGTGCCGGTTCGCGCATCGACCTGCAGCCTGCGGGTGCCGCCTCCGGGCTGCAAACCGGCGGACTGGTGAGTTCGCTGGCGAACCTGACGCTGAAACAGTTCCGACTCTGGGGCGGCAACCAGGACCTCACGGCCATGCTCAGCCTGCTGGAATCCTTCGGCACCTTGCGCGTACTGTCGAGCCCGAAAATCTCCGTACTGAACAACCAGAGCAGCGTGCTCAAGGTGGTGGACAACAAGGTGTACTTCTCGCTCAACGTCACGGCCGCCACCTACTCCGCCGGCGTGCTGACGCAGCCCGCCACCTACAGCACCAGCATCAACACCGTTCCCATCGGCTTTCTGATGACGGTCGTGCCGCAGATCAGCGAAGCCAACGAGGTGACGCTGAACCTGCGCCCCACCATCAGCCGTATCACCGGTTACGCCACCGATCCGAACCCGGCTCTGGCGCAGTACAACGTGGTAAACCGGGTGCCGGAGGTCCAGACGCGCGAGATGGAGTCGGTGCTGCGGGTGCAGTCCGGCGACATCGCCGTGCTGGGCGGTCTGATGCAGGACACGCGCAACGACGCCTCCGATGAAGTCCCCGGGCTGAACCGCGTGCCGGTCGTGAGCAACCTGTTCAAGTACCGCAACGACAGCTCCCAGAAATCCGAACTGGTGATCTTCCTGCGCCCCACCGTGCTGTACGACGCCAGCCTGGACGGCGATTTCCGCGCCCTGCGCTCCTCGCTGCGCGACGCGCGCAGCGCTTTCGACGAGCGCCCCGCACCCAGCCGGATGAACCCGACCCTGCCATGACCATGGAACAGCGCCAACCCAGGACAAGCACTGTGCGCACGCTGATGTGGCGCCGTTTGGGCGTGTGGGGGGCGCTGTCGATGGCCTTGATCGCGACGGCCGCGGATCAGCCCGGCAAGCCGCGCCCGGACAAAGCCATCAGGCCGTTGACACTGGAAGTTGCCAACGCGGCCGTGTTCCCGGCCGCGCTGGATGCGGCCTACGCGGCCCTGCTTGCAGGGGCTTTACCCGAAGCCGCCGCCCGCTACGAGCAGCTACTCAAGGCACGACCCCAAGACGTTGATGCGCTGCTCGGCATGGCCTACCTGGCGCACCGCGACGGCCAGCGGGAGGCGGCGCAGTCCTACTACCGGCGCGTGTTGCGCCAGGACCCGCAACACCCGGTGGCGCAGGCAGGCTTGCTGGCGCTCAGCGGGGAACCCGACCTGCTACAGACCGCCAGCCGGGTGCGCGATCTGGCCGAGAGTCACCCCGAATCCGGCGCGCCACTGGCCGCACTCGGGGCCATTCTGGTGAAGCAGGGTCGCCTGGCCGATGCGGCCTTGGCCTACGACCGGGCTTTGGTAGTGGACAGCAGCAACGCAAGCCACGCCTACAACCTGGCGGTGGCGCTGGACCACTTGCACCAGTACGCGCAGGCCCAGGCGAACTACCAGCGCTGTCTGGACCTGGCAGACGCGCACAGCCGGTTTTCGCGTCTTGCCGTGGCGCAGCGGCTGGAGCAGTTGCGCGCCGACGCCCATGCCGGGCCCGCAGTGCCTTGAACAGTGCCACGCCATGGACACACCCGTACGCCCCACACCGGTCTCCTCGCAGGCTGGCGCGGCGCCGCGTCAGCGCCTGGGCGACCAGCTGCTGGCACTGGGCCTGATCAGTCAGGACGAACTGCGCATTGCGCTGCAGGAGCAAAAGTACAACTCCCAACCACTGGGCGAAGCCCTGCTGGCGCTGGGCTGCATCTCCAAAGAGGCCATGCGCGGCGCACTGGCCGAACAGCTCGGCCAGCAGGCCATTGGACTCAAGGGCGTGGTCGCGGACCCCGCTGCGCTGGCGCTGGTTCCGAAAGCCATGGCCAAGCGGCATCGGCTGTTTCCCGTGAGTCTGGCGCAAGGCGAACTGCTGCTGGCCAGCGCGAATCCGAACGACATCGTGGCCGCCGACCAGATCAGCGCCATGCTCGGTGGTACAGTGCAGCCACGTTGGGCACTGGCCAGCAGCGCCGAGATCCTGTCGGCGATTGAGCATTGTTACGGCCACGAACTGTCCATCGACGGCATCCTGCAGGAACTCGAGTCCGGCGCCGACCTGACCCATCTGAACCTGGTTGCCGAGGGCTACAGCCACCCCGTGGTGCGCCTCATGGACGCGTTGCTGGCCGACGCCACCATCGCCGGCGCGTCGGACCTGCACTTTGAGCCCGAGCCCCAATTCCTGCGCATCCGCTACCGCATCGACGGCGTGCTGCGCCAGGTTCGGGCCCTGCACACGCGCTACTGGCCGGCCATGATCGTGCGCCTGAAAGTCATGGCCGGGATGAACATCGCCGAAACCCGCGCGCCGCAGGACGGCCGCATCGCGCGCACCATCGCCGGGCACAGCGTGGACTTTCGCGCCTCAGCGCAACCCACGACGCACGGCGAGAATTTCGTGCTGCGCATTCTGGACCGGCAACGTGGTGTCATGGGCCTGGATCAGTTGGGCTTGTCATCAACGCAACTGAGTCTGCTGCATCGGATGCTGTCGCGGCCCGAAGGCATACTGCTGGTCACCGGCCCGACCGGAGCAGGCAAGACCACGACGCTGTATTCGATACTGCACTACCTGAACGCAGAAGGGGTCAACATCATGACCCTGGAAGACCCGGTTGAATTTCCCATGCCCTGGGTGCGCCAGACCTCGATCTCGGACGCCGTGAAGATGGGCTTTGCCGACGGCATACGTTCCATGATGCGCCAGGACCCGGACATCATTCTGGTCGGTGAAGTGCGCGACCAGGACACCGCTGTCATGGCTTTTCGCGCCGCCATGACGGGGCACCAGGTGTTCTCCACCCTGCACACCAACTCGGCGCTGCACGCCATTCCCCGCTTGCTCGATCTGGGCATCGCGCCCCAATTGCTGGCCGGCAATGTGATCGGCGTGGTGGCACAACGTCTGGTCCGCAAGCTTTGCCCGCAATGCAAGCTGCCGCATCCGCCGAGCGCCGACGAGTCCCAATGCCTGGGGGGCGGCGAAGGCGTGACCCTGTACCGCAGCGTGGGTTGCGCAGCCTGCGGGTTTCGCGGCTTCAAGGGCCGTGTGGCGATCGTCGAGCTGCTCAAGTTCGATGCCGAACTCGACGACCTCGTGACCCGCCAGGCCGGCCTCAAGGCCATGGCCGATCACCTGCGCGAGCGCGGCTTTGTGGCCATGGCCGAAGACGGCCTGCGCCGGGTACGCGAGGGCGACACCACGCTGGAGGAAGTCGCCCGGGTGCTCGATCTGACCGAGTGGATCCGCTGATGGCGCTGTACCACTACCGTGCGACCACGGACCAAGGCCAGTTGCGCCAGGGACGGCTGGAAGCCCTGCACGAGCCCGATCTGCAGAGCCAGCTCAAGCGCATGGGGCTGGAGCTGTTGCGCGCGCGCGTGCTGGCACCCCACCAGCGCTTCGTCAGATTACTGCCGCGCCGCGAAGTCATCAGCCTGTTGTTTCAGCTGGAAATGCTGGTGCGTGCGGGCGTTCCCATCCTGTGGGCACTGCACGATCTGCGCGAAGCCGCCGAGTCGCCGGCGGGTCGCGATCTTGCGGCCGGGCTGCATGAAAAAATCGAGGGCGGCGCAACCTTGGGCGACGCCGTTGCCGCCTACCCCGGAGTCTTCTCCGCCACCGTCAGCCACCTGATCCGTTGCGGTGAAGTGACCGGACAGATGCCCGAGGTGTTGCAGGAAATCGTTCGTTCGCTCAAATGGCAGGATGAGTTGAGCGCGCAGACGCGCAAGCTGCTGCTCTACCCCGCTTTCGTCACGCTGGTCGTGACCGCCGTCTTCATCTTCCTGATGCTCAAGCTGGTGCCGCAACTGGTGGCATTCCTCACCGGCCTGGGTCAGCAGATTCCCCTGCAGACGCAGCTGCTGATCGGTCTCTCCCAACTGCTCCAGCAGTTCGGCTGGGCCACGCTGTTGGCTGCGTCCGCGCTGCTGCTTGTGACCGTCTCCCTGGCAGCCAGCTTTGATGGCGTGCGCCTGCTGGTGCACCGGGGCCAGCTGGCCCTGCCATTGGTGGGGCCGGTGTTGAAGAAGATCGGACTGGCCCGTTTTGCCGACACGCTGGCCATGATGTACCGCGCCGGCATCCCGCTGACCGATGCCCTGACGTATTGCCAGCAGGTCTCCGGCAACCTGGTGTTGCAGCGGGCCATCCGGCAGGCACGCGAACGCGTCATCAACGGCGCAGGCCTGTCGGACGGTTTCGCCGCCGAAATGCTGTTTCCGCCGCTGGTGGTTCGCATGTTACGGGTCGGAGAGTCCACCGGCGCCCTGGACACGGCGCTGACCAATATCAGCTATTTTTACCGCCGCGACATCGACCAATCCGTGGGCCGGGTGCAGGCCCTGATGGAGCCCATGCTCACGCTGCTGCTGGGTCTGCTGCTGGGTTGGATCATGCTGGCCGTGCTCGGACCGATTTACGACAGCCTGGCCGTGATGAGAACCTGACGTCCATGAAATACTTGCTGTACATCGGTCCTCAGGAACTGCAGTACTGGCAAAGGTCCGCGGCCGGCTGGCAGCGTCTGCAGCAGCCCCCCCCGGAACCGGTGTGGGCCGTCACCGAACTGGCCGAAGAAAGCGTCACCGAGGTCGCTGTGCCGCACGTTTTCGGGCGCGACCGCAGCGCCTGGCTGCAACGCCAACTCGCCAGCCGATTTCCGGAGACGCCGTTTCGCGTCGCGCTGCCCGGGTCCAAAGGCGCTGGGCTGATCGAGCGCCTGGCGCCGCAGCGCCAATGTCTGCTGGGCGTGGACGCGCCGCAGCGCATACAGGCCGCGCTGAGCGCCTGCACCGCACCGCTGGCGGGTCTGTGGAGCGGCGCCATGCTGCTGAGCCAACTCGGAAGCCACCCCTCGCTGCCGCGCGACCTGTTCATCGTCCTGCCCGGCGGCGGCCATATGCGCATCGTCTTCCTGAAGAACCGACAGCCCGTGCTGTTCCGCCTCGCGCCGACCGGTGAGCAGCCGGTGGATCAGGTCACTGAAATCGTGCGCACGCTGCGCCACCTGGAAAGCACCCGGGCGGTGGCCGGCGCGCAGCGCCATGCCGTGTGGGTGCTGGGCCAAACCGATGGCATGGACGCCGCATTGCAGGCCCAGGGCCTGGACCTGCTGCTCCCGCCGTCCTGGATCGAGCCGCCACCAGACTGGCGCATGCTGCTGTTTGATCTGGCGCTCACGTCTCCACCAGGACAACTCGCACCCATCGGGCTGCGCAGCGAGTTCCTGGCACGCCGCTTGCGCCGCGCGGCGCTTGGCCTGTCGGCGGCCGGCCTGGCACTGACGCTGTGGGGTGTCAGCGCGCCGTTGCGCGCCGGGCTGCAGGCCCAAGGCCAGCGTACGCTGGCCCTGGCCGAACTGCGGCAGGGGGCCACGGCGCAGGCCGCCATCGAACAAGACATCCAGAGCTTCGGCGTGGCACCTGCGCTATTGCGCCGCGCCATCCGCCTGGACGAGGAAGAGGTGAACTCCGCGCCCTTGCTGGCCGAGTCATTGGCCCAGCTCGCCACCAGCCTGGGCCGCAGCGGCCCGTACCGTGTCGGCCGGCTGGACTGGCGACTGCTGGCCGGGCGCGAACCCGCCTGTGTCAAGGCGGCACAGGCCGCAGGCAACGCAGCGCTGGGGAGCAACGCCCCACCCACCACGGACGAACACCGTGCCGAACTGGAGCTGACGCTGCAAGCCGAACCCGATAGCAGCGGGCGCGCCAAAGCCCAAAAACTGCTCAAGGTCTCCACCAGTTTGGCCCAATGGCCGGGTGCCACCCTGTGGCTCGACCCGGCGCAGCGTGCAGCCACGGATGTCCTGAGCAGCGCAACGCCGGTCGAGCCTATGCCGCCCACCTGGTGTCTGAGCCTGGCGCAACTGCCCGTGCGCAGCGCGCCCACCGCACCATGAATCACTGGCCAGCCCTGCTGCAACGTGCCCGCACCAGTCTGCTCGTCCTGGGCAGCGCGCTGGTGCTGTGCCTGGCACTGCTGCTGCTCAGCCACCGCTGGAGCGCGCAGCAGCAGGCCGCGCTGCAGCAAAGCCAAGGCGAACTGTCGGCACAGATTGCGACGCGCAGCGCCAGCAGCGCCGAACTGCTGTACCTGCAGTCGCACATCGAGCAATTTCGCCGGCTTGGTCAACTCGGCCTGATCGGCCCGGCCGACCGTGAAGCCTGGGTGCAACAGTTGCTGGAGAGTCACCAGCGCGCCGCCCTGCCGGGCCCCCTGCAATGGACGCTGCACGCACCCGAGCCGCTGGCAGCGGGTGACACGGCAGCGCCATCGCAGGACAACGAAGCACGGACCCATGAGCTCGAATTCAGTCTGTCCGGGGTGCACGAGGAAGAAGTGCTGGCCCTGTTGCAGGACTTTGCGAACAGAGTCAAGGGACGCATGCGGGTCAATTCCTGCAGCTTCACCCAGCCCGTGCCCGAGGGTCTGAACGCGCACTGCAGTTTGCGTTTTTTCACCCTGGCCGGGTCTGCGGGACCAGCGCCGCCTGAGCCGTCCCAGAAGGCCGCTTCAGCACCAACCGCCAGTCCCGTCCTCGGACCTTTGCTGTATTCCCGCCAGGAGCGCGCGGCCATCGTGCAAGCGCGCGCAGCGGCGGGGGCGGATGCAGGTGGCAGCCGTGTCCATCTGTCCGGTCTGGTGCGACGCGAAGGTGGCCAGGGCACGGTCTGGATCAACCGCCAGGCCGTGGCCGAAGGCCGGACCCTGCCACCAGCGAAACACACGCGCATCACGCCTGCAGGCGTGGCGATCGACGGCCAGCGCGTGCGCGTGGGCGAAACCCTGGACCTGCACAGCCACGAGCGCAGCGACCTCGTCGCGCCGGGCGCTCTGGCGGTCAAAGGGCAACCATGAAGCAGCATCAAGGGTCCGCGCTGCTGCTGATCCTGCTGGTGCTGGGCGTGGCCGGCAGCTACTTGCTGCTGCACAGCCTGCGCGACTTGCGCAGCGAACGCGAGCAGATCACGGCCCAGGCGCTGACGCAAGCCAAGGAAGCCTTGCTCGGATTTGCCGCCAGCTATGCGGACAGCCATGCGGGACAGGTCAACGGCTACTTGCCCCTGCCCGACCTCGGCAGCAGCCGCAACAACGCCATCGTTTCCGCCGAGGGCATCGCGGCGGCCAATTTCGCCGGCAACGCGATCGGACTGAGCGTGCTCGGGCGCCTGCCCTGGCGCACGCTGGGCCTGGGCCCATTGCGCGACGGCAGCGGCGAATGCCTTTGGTACGCCGTGTCCGGCAGTTTTCAGGATGTGCGCCAAAGCAGCCCGATGAACTGGGATACGCCGGGGCAGTTTGAGCCCCATGGTTACGCGGGAACACCGGGCGGCCTCAGCCCCAAGCTTCCCGTGCATCAGCGTGCGACCGCCGTGATTTTTGCCCCCGGCGCAGCGCTGGACGGGCAGTTGCGTGCGGCCTCGGCCATGGACGCGGTGAGCGAATGCGGTGGCAACTACGCGGCGCGCAATTACCTGGACCCATTCCTTGCGCTGGCCCTGCTGAACCACGCCGTCAACTACCTGGAAGGCGTGAACAACGCCACCGCAAACTTCAGCCTGGCCAGTCCCAAGCCACTGATCGCCGGGCCCGTGCTGGATCTGCAGGGCAAGACGCTGGTGAACGACCGCCTGCTGGGCATCACGCCCGACGAACTGTTCCGTGCCATCAAGCTGCGCCGCTCCTTCAAGAGCGATATCGACAGCTTGCTGGACGACTTGGACCACTGCCTGAATGCACTGGACCCGACCGATCCGGGTCTGCTGGCCTCAACCGGCAACAAGGGGGTGGACCACATCCTCGCCGCCTGCCCACCCGACACCCAGGCCAAAACCGCGGTGCTGCACCACTGGCGCAACAACCTGCTCTACACCCGCCCTGGCGCCGCTTCCAGCGTGAACGGCGTAGCCGGCTGCAACGCGGTCCTGCTGTTTGGCGGTGAACGCACACAGCGCAGCGTGGCGCCCCTCGAGGCACAGACCCGCGCCAGCGCCGCGCAGACTGGCAGCGCCAGCCAGTTCGGCGATCCGGCCATGTACCTGGAAGGCGGCAATACGCGATTTCCCGCAGCCGGCGCCTATGCCGGGGCGGTGTATTTCGACCCGGCTTCGGCCAGCGCCGACCTGGTGCGCTGCATCCATTGATCGGTCTCAGCATGACGAAATCGCGCCGTCTTCTCAGGGGTTTTTCGCTGATCGAACTCGCCATCGGCCTGCTCATCGTGGGCCTGCTGCTGGGCGGCGGCCTGCCGTTGCTGACCAGCCAGATCGAACAGCAGCGCGTGAAAGATACGCAAAAATTGCTCGACGAGGCCAAGGAAGCGCTGCTCGGTTTTGCGCTCGCCAAAGGACGCCTGCCCTGCCCGGACAAGACCGGCGCTGCCGGCGCCGGCACGGCCAACGACGGGCTCGAGGACTTCAGCGCCGCCACAGGACTGTGCACCGTCCAGGATGGCAACCTGCCCTGGGCCACACTCGGTCTGCCCGACGTGGACGCCTGGGGCCGGCACCTGCGCTACAGCGTGAGCAACGCCTTTTCCCGTCAGGCCCCGGCCGCAACCCTGACGCTGGCTGCGGTCGGCGACCGCCGGGTTTGCCAGTCAGCGGCCTGCACCCTGGTCTTGGCCAACGGTCTGCCGGCGGTCTTGCTGTCACACGGGAAGAACGGGCGCGGCGCGCGCTCTGGCGCCGGAGTGGCCCTGCCGGCCCCCTTGGGCGCCGATGAAATCGAAAACAGCGACGCCGACAAGGACTTCGTCAGCCATCCCTTCAGCGCCGCCAACGGTGCGGGCGGCGAGTTCGACGACATCGTCAGCTGGCTGTCCACGCCGATCCTGTTCAACCGCATGGTGCAGGGCGGAAAACTCCCCTGAGGCAGGAGAACTGTTTGACATTTCGCCGGAATCTAACGGCGTTGGCAAGCTAAATTGCCGCACTCCCTCGGCCACAGCGCGGCGCCAGGGTGTGTATCTCAACCCAGCCGTGCAATTTTTGACTGAAAGGAATCAACATGAAACGCCACCTTGCCACCCGCGCGACGGGCTTCACCCTGGTCGAAATCGCCATCGTTCTGGTCATCATCGGCTTGCTGCTGGGCGCCGTGCTCAAGGGTCAGGAGTTGGTCGAAAGCGCCAAAATGAAGAACGGTGCAAATGACCTGAACGGCATGGTTGCCGCCTACAACGCCTATATCGACCGCTTTCACCGCCTGCCCGGCGACGATGGGCCCATCGCCACGCTGACAGCGCGCGGCGGTGTCTGGGCGACTGTCACCCTGGCCGGCGACAACAACGGCGTGGTGGACATCACACCAGCCCAGGTATTCGCCACCGGTGGCGAGTCCGTGGCCTTCTGGCAGGCCCTCAAGGCGGGCGGCTTCATTTCCGGCAATGCCGCCGATGTCGGCGTCACTGCCTTGCCGCGCAATGCCTTCAGCGGACTGATCGGCGCGGGCACCGGCGTCACGCCCGCAGCCGGTGCCGCTGTGCTGTCGGTTTGCCTGTCGCAGGTGCCGGGCAAAGCGGCACGGGCCATCGACACCCAGTTTGACGACGGCATTCCAAACCGCGGCAGCATCCTGGCCACACTGGCCGTGACTGGCGCCAACACGGCGCCCGGTGCTGCGGCCGCGGGGTACAGCGACGACAACCAATACACCGTGTGCCGAAACCTGTAGCCACCTCCGTAGCGACCGAAGTGGGATCCTTCCTGCCAGCGGACCACGCTCGACAACCTGGCCTCGAACGCTGCGGCCAAGGCGATCCACAGTGGCGAAGTCTGAAACATCGCGCCATCGGGGCGCCATCACTTCTTCCGCGAGCTTGCCGCACACAGACCAAGGCAGACAAGCGACAGACCGCCCAGCGCCGCCATCACGGGCAAGGTGAGCCATGCGTTATTTACTAACGCGATGCTGCCGATGGCCGATGCCGACAGAAAACCACCGAACATCGCCCAGCCTGCCAGATTCGCGTCATTGGGGGCGCGCTTGAGACTGCCCACCAGATAATTGGAGTAGGCATTGCGGACGAAGAAGAACACCGCCGCCAGCAGGGCCAGCGCGATGCCCGCAATGAGCATGTTCTTGTTGCCGGCAGGCGCTTGCTCGCTAAGCGTCGGTTCTGCGACGGGAGGCGGTGCGGGGATCTCTGTCTTGGGCAGATCGACCGGGACTGGGGCGGCGGGCCCGGCCTTGCGGGTGAAACTGATGGGAACCCAAAAGGTCTTGCCGCTGGGTTGGCAGCTTTCATAGTCATGGGGCTCGTCCAGCCAACGGCCTTTCAGGGTGCGTCCATCGGCGGAGAGCGTCAATTTCATTTCGGCGAGGTACCTCCATCGATCGCCGCAGCGGGACTTCATTTCTGCAACCGACAACTTGAGCGAGCCGTCCGGATTTCGCTTCGCCAGCCGCCACCGCGCCAATTGCCCCGCGAACTCTCGCCCGTCAAGAGTGCCGAAAAATGTGGTGGATCCCGGCGCGCTGCCCCAATCGGACGCGCCCAGGTCATCGACTCCCCTGATCTTGGCGCCCTCCTGGACAACGGTTATTTCATCTTCTCCGCTGCTCGCCCAAATCCCCTTCAAATCGATGGTGTCGGCATGGACCAGCAGGGGCAAGAGCGCAACGAGCAGCGTGGCAAAAGATTTGAGCATGGTCAGCACAGTCCATCAGTAGGTAAATCGGAGCCAGCGATGTTCAGCCGGCTAAGGCAGCTTCAAACGCCGAATTCAGGATCCATGTTCATGGCCGTGATGCGGATCGGGAAAGTGGGCGTGGGTGTGACGCAGTTCTTGGTGTTGATGCCTGTGGCTGTGCGGCTCCTGGCCGTCCCATCCAGCCGCGTGCTCGTGCCGGTGATGGTCATCGTGGCGATGCAGATGCTCATGCGCCTGCACCGTGTGACCATGTTCGTGGGCATGGCTTTCGCTCAGATGCAGCCAGACACCGAGGGCCATCAGTGCACCTGCCAGCCACAGCGCTGGCGTGGTCGGTTCGCCCAGCGCCAGTGCCAGCAGTGCGCCGAAAAACGGCGCAACCGAAAAATAGGCGCCGGTGCGCGCCGTGCCCAGGCTGCGCAAGGCCACGACAAACAGGCTCAGGCTGACACCATAGGACAAGAACCCCAGCAACAGCACCAGCGGCCACCGTGCCAGACCGCCCAAGGCGGGCAGGTTCGCGGCGTCGGAGCTGCCCAGGGCCAGGCCCAGCAACAGGTTCAGGCTGCCGGCACTCAAACCCTTCACGGCAGCGATCCAGCTCGCGTCATGCAGCGAGACGCGGCGCGTCAGGTTGTTGTCCAGGCCCCAGGCCAGGCAGGCGCCCAGCACGGCCAGCGCCGCGCCAGAAGTGCCCAGTTCCACGGAACCGGGCCAACTGAGCACGAGTGCGCCTGCGGCAATCAGTCCCATGCCCAGCGCCAGGCGCCCGCCGACATGCTCGTGAAACAGCCCCCAGGCGAGCAGAACGGTGAACACGCCTTCGGCGTTGAGCAGCAGCGAAGCCGAGCCGGCGGGCATGTTGGACAGCCCCCACATGAGCAGCGCCGGGCCTACGAGCCCGCCGCTCAGGATCGCGCCGGCCAGCCATGGTCGCTCAGAGCGCGGCAAGCTCACCGCGGGGGCATGCCGCAGGGCGCGGTACAGGCTCAGCCCCAGGCCCGAGCCCAGGTACAGCAGCCCGGCCACGGTCAGCGGGTGCAGGTCACGCAGCAGCAGCTTGGCCAGGGGTGCGCCCGCGCCGAACAGCAGCGCAGCACCGAGCGCGGCGGCAATGCCGGGATGCAGATGCAGACCGCTATTCGAGGCGCTCATGGATCACTTTGATGTTCGGCCTCTGGCGTGCGCGCTACGACCCTGCGCTGCAGCTTGAACACGGCGGTGCCGGCCAGCGCATTCGGCCACAGGCGCACCTCGCGGCCTTCCTGCAAACCGAAGGCGTCGAGCACCTGCAACTCGTTCTTCTGCGCCAGCGCAGCAAAGTCACGGAAGGTGCCGACGCGGATATTGGGCGTGTCATACCACTGGTAGGGCAGGCGCCGCGTCACCGGCATGCGCCCGCGCAGCACGCTCAGGCGGTTCGGCCAGTGGCCAAAATTGGGGAAGGCGATGACGCCGGTTCGGCCCACGCGCGCGGTCTCGCGCAGCATCACCTCCGCGTTGCGCAGGTGCTGCAAGGTGTCGATCTGCAGCACCACGTCAAAGCTCTGATCCTCGAACAGGTTCAGACCCTCATCCAGGTTCAACTGGATCACGTTCACGCCGCGCTGCACGCAGGCCTGCACATTGGCGTCGGCGATCTCCACGCCGTAACCGGTGCAGCCGCGCGTGGCCTGCAAATGGGCCAGCATGCGGCCGTCGCCGCAGCCCAGATCGAGCACGCGCGCACCCTGGGGAACGAGGCGGGCAATGGACGCCAGAGTCGCCAGATCACTCATGCTGAAAACTCCTGCGCGATGCCGGAAAAGTAGGAGCGCATCACGCCCATGTAGCGCGCGTCATCGAGCAGAAAGGCATCGTGGCCGTGGGGCGCGTCGATTTCGGCGTAACTCAGGTCCCGACGGTTGTCCAGCAAGGCTTTGACGATCTCGCGGCTGCGTCCGGGTGTGAAGCGCCAGTCGGTGCTGAAGCTGATGAGCAGGAACTTGGCCGTGGCGCGCGCCAGCGCCTGCGACAAATTGCCGCCAAAGTGGCGTGCCGGGTCGAAGTAATCCAGCGCGCGGGTGATCAGCAGATAGGTGTTGGCATCGAAGTATTCGGCGAACTTGTCGCCCTGGTAGCGCAGGTAGCTCTCGATCTGGAACTCAATTTTTTGTGTGGAAAACTGGTAGGCGGCGACCTCGCCACGGGTGGCGTCTTCCACCGCACGCTTGAGCTGACGGCCGAACTTCTCGTTCATCACGTCGTTGCTCAGGTAGGTGATGTGGCCGATCATGCGGGCGATGCGCAGGCCGCGCTTGGGCGTCACGCCGTGCTCGTAGAAATGCCCGGCGTGAAAATCCGGATCGGTCACGATGGCGCGGCGCGCTACCTCGTTGAAGGCGATGTTCCCTGCCGTCAGATTGGGCGCGCTGGCCACCACCACCGCATGGCGCACACGATCCGGGTACTGCAGCGTCCAACTCAAGGCCTGCATGCCGCCCAGGCTGCCGCCGAGCACGGCCGCGAGGCTCCGGATCCCCAGCACGTCGAGCAGCCGCGCCTGCGCGTCGACCCAGTCTTCCACCGTCACCACCGGGAAATCGGCGCCGTAGACGCGACCTGTGTCGGGGTTGATCTGCATCGGTCCGGTGGAACCAAAACACGAGCCCAGGTTGTTCACGCCGATGACAAAGAAGCGGCCCGTGTCCACCGGCTTGCCCGGGCCGATCATGTTGTCCCACCAGCCCTCGGAGTTGGCCTGACCCGCGTAGACCCCGGCCACATGATGGGACGCGTTGAGCGCGTGGCACACCAGCACGGCGTTGGAATGGTCGGCGTTGAGCGCACCGTAGGTCTCGAAGCTCAGGTCGTAGCCGCGAATGGACTTGCCGCTTTGCAGCGGCAAGGCGGCGGGAAAATGCATCGACTGTGGCGTGGCAAGCAACATAAAAAAAACCCGGCGACGCTAAATGCGCAGCCGGGTTACCTGGTGGGTGGGGCGGTGGCCGTGTTTAGCTGAATTTCGAAGCTCCTGGGCTTCGGCGCCCGCAATCGTGGATCAAATCGGCGCTGGCCCTGAGTATAAATCCAAGTTGACCGCCCGCATCAGGCTGTCAGCAGTACACCGTCGGCGGAAAAAGCCAGCGCCTGTCCCAGAACGAAGCTCAGCCCCACCATCTGGCCGGCCACCACCGGCTGCGCCGCCACCTTGGCGGTGAGCAGTTCGTCAAGCCCATCGACGCGCAAGTGCAGGATGGAGGCGTCGCCCAGGTGTTCGGCCAGCATCACCTGGGCGGTTACTCCTGCCTCAGGCGCCACGAGCTGCAGGTGCTCGGGGCGGATGCCGATCTTGCTCACCGCAGGCCCGGCCTGCGCCGCCACGGCTTGCCACAGGGCCACATGCTGCGCACTGGCGCCCGCAGCGGGACGCGTGACGAGGTTGATGCGCGGCGCACCCAGAAAGGTCGCGACAAACTCGTTCGCCGGGCGCGCGTACAGGTCCATGGGCGCGCCGAGCTGCTCCACCCGGCCCTTGTTGAAGACAGCGATGCGGTCGCCCATGGTCATGGCCTCGACCTGATCGTGCGTCACGTAGATCATGGTGGTGCCGAGTTCCTTGTGCAGGCGCGACAGTTCGATGCGCATGGTGACGCGCAGCGCTGCGTCCAGATTGGACAGCGGCTCGTCAAACAGGAAAACGCGCGGCTTGCGCACGATGGCGCGGCCGATTGCCACGCGCTGGCGCTCACCGCCGGACAGGGCCTTGGGCAGGCGTGGCAGCAGGTGCGAGATGCGCAGCACTTCGGCAGTGCGCGCCACCACGGCCTCACGCTCGGCCTTTTTCACACCTGCCATGCGAAGCGAGAAGCCCATGTTCTCGGCCACCGTCATGTGCGGGTACAGCGCGTAGCTCTGGAACACCATGGCCGCGCCCCGGTCCGCCGGGCGCAGCTCGTTGGCGCGCACGCCGTCGATCAGCAACTCGCCTTCGGTGATGGCTTCCAGGCCTGCGATCATGCGCAGCAGGGTCGACTTGCCGCAGCCCGAAGGTCCGACAAAGACAAGAAATTCGCCGTCGCGCACCTCCAGGTCAACGCCATGGATCACGGCCGTGTCGCCGTAGCTTTTGCGGATCCCCTTGAGTGCCAGGTGCCCCATGTCAGGCTGCCAGTGCCAAGCGCTGGACGCGCTGCTGGCGCAGGAAGTCGCGGTACCATAGGGCGCTGTCCTTGAGCGTGCGCTGCTGCGTGTCGTAGTCCACGCGCACGATGCCAAAGCGCTTGGCGTAACCTGAGGCCCATTCAAAGTTGTCCATCAGGCTCCAGACGAAATAGCCGTCCACGCGCACGCCCTGCACCATGGCCTGCGCCACGGCCGCGATGTGGTTCTCGATATAGGCCTGTCGCCGCACATCATGCACCCGGCCGTCCACCACTTCATCGGGAAAGGCGGCGCCGTTCTCCGTGATGAAAATCGGCGGCATGGGGTATTCGCGGTGCAGGCGCAGCAGCAGCTCGGTGAGCCCCTCGGGATAGACCTCCCAGCCCATGTCGGTGATTTCCCGGCCACTGCTCTTGATGTCCCAGGGAACGCCGGCACCGGCCACGCTGCGCATGTAGTAGTTGATGCCCATAAAGTCCAGCGGCTGCGCGATCTTTTCCATGTCGCCCGGCAGCACCTTGGGCGCGTCGGCGCCCACATGGCCAAGCACGTCGGCCGGGTAGCAACCCTTGATCAGCGGATCCACGTACCAGCGCAGGCCGGTGCCGTCAGACAGGCGGGCCGCGGCGCGGTCTTCGGCCGAGTCCGTCGCCGCGTGAATCGGCGCCAGATTGAGCACGATGCCCAGCTCGCTCTTGCAGCCCTGCGCGCGCAGGGCGGTAAGCGTCAGGCCGTGACTCAGCAGCAGATGGTGCGCCACTTGCAGCATCACGGCGCGGCTCTTGATGCCGGGCGCGAAGTTGCCAATTTCATTGCCGAGTACGGCGATGACCCAAGGTTCGTTGTGCGTGCAGATCGACACCACACGATCCCCCAGCCGGCGCGCCACTTCGCAGGCGTAGTCCACAAAATGCTGCACCGTGTCGCGGTTCTCCCAGCCGCCCGTGGCCTGCAGCGCCGACGGTAGGTCCCAGTGGTTCAGCGTCAGATAGGGTTTGAGACCGCGCGCCAGCATGCCATCGACAAGCCGCTCGTAGAAGGCGAAGCCAGCCTCATTGAAAGCGCCCGAGCCCAGCGGCTGCACCCGCGGCCAGGACACGGAGAAGCGGTAAGCGTCGACGCCCAGATCGGCAATCAGATCCAGATCGGTGGCCCAGCGGTGGTAGTGGTCGCAGGCCTCGGTCCCGTCGCTGGCGTCGGCAATGGCGCCCGGAATGCGGCAAAAATCGTCCCAGATGGACGGACCCTTGCCGTCGACGCTGGCAGCGCCTTCGATCTGGAAGGCGCTGGTGGCGACGCCCCAGATGAAGTTCTTGGGAAAGTCGGGCATGGAAGAAGTGGTCATAACAGGACAGGTTGAATCAGCCGCGCACGGCACCGGCAGTGAGTCCGTCGATGAGACGGCGGGAAGAAATGGCAAACAGCACCAGCAGTGGCACGGTGGCAATGGCCGCGCCGGCCAGCAGCGCGCCCCATTCGGTGTCCCCCGGGCTGTACATGCCACGCAGGGCAAGGGGAAAGGTGTACATCTCGGGCGAGCGCATGACAATCAGCGGGCCGATGAAATTGTTCCAGGAGGCGATGAAGGTGATCAACCCCAGCGTCCCAAGCGCCGGTTGCAGCAGCGGCAGCACGATGCTCCAGTAGATGCGCAGCTCGCCGCATCCGTCCATGCGCGCGGCCTCGATCAGGTCGCGCGGAATGCTGGAAGTGATGAACTGGCGCATCATGAAAATGCCGAAGGCGCTGGCCGCACCCGGGATGTACAGGGCGCGCGGCTGGTCGATCCAGCCCAGTGCGTCCATGATCATGAAGCTGGGAATCATGCCCAGAAATGACGGCAGCATCATGGTGCCCATGACCAGGGCAAACAGCTGCTGCTTGAAGCGAAACTCGAACCTGGCAAAGGCGTAGCCACCCATGCTGCAAAACAGCAGGGTCAGCGCGGTCGAGGCCAGCGCCACGTACAGACTCCAGCCCAGGCTGCGCCACAACGCCATGCGCCCGGTGAGGGTGGCAAAGTTCTGCAAAAAGTTCGTGCCAAAAAACAGCGGCGGAGGCAGGCTGAAAATGTCGCTGCGCGAATGCGTGGCAAACACGAACATGAAGTAAAACGGCGCCAACATGATGAGCGCACCCACGCCCACCAGCAGGTAGGCGGCCCAGGGGGCAAGACGGGACCGTTGGTTCATGGGCTGGTCCTCCCGACTTCCAACCCTTGAATTCCATTTGGCCAACCAACGCCTGCAATACCGCCATTTCCACGCTCATTTTCCTCGGAGGGGTTTCTTTTCAGCCCCTTATCCCCCCCGCCCCTTTTCACCCCTCGCTGGGGCGAAAAGGGGAGCCCGATTTGGCCGCGTATCCAAAGGTGGCACGTTCCAGGCGTACCGTTTTGACCGCTGTCCATCGCGCCCTTGTTGGCACCTCGTCCGTTCGCGGGATGTTGCCTTGTCCATGCAGCGTGCTGCTGCGTTTGCACTGGTCCACTTCCACACGCGGCCAAATGAAGCTCCCCTCTTTCGCCCGGCGGGGCGAGAGAGGGGCGGGGGGGTATGAGTGGGGGGGAAATGGTACTCATGCTTTCTCCTGCTTTTCCCGAAACGCCCGGTTCGTCAGCCAGGTCAAGGCCAGCACGAAGATGAACAACAGCCACGACAGGGCACTGGCCGTACCGAAGTCGTTGAAGTCAAAGGCCGTGCGGTACATGTAAACGGCGGTGGTCATGCCGGCCTGATCGGTGCCCCCCTTGCCTGACGTGAGGATGAAAGGTTCCTCGAACAATTGCATGCCACCGATCACGCTCAGCATCACGCCAAAGTAGATCATGGGGCGCAGGTTGGGCAGGGTGATGAACCAGAACTGCTGCCAGCGCCCTGCGCCGTCCATGGTCGCGGCCTCGTACAGGTCTTTGGGGATGGTCTGCAGCGCGGCCAGGTACAGCACCACGTTGAAGCCCAGATAGCGCCAGAACACCACGGTGGCGATGGCCGGTTTGAGGGTTTCGGCCTGGCCCAGCCAGTCGGTCGGCTGATCGGGCAGGAACCCGCCGATCAGCGGCCATTGGCTCAGCCAGTGCAGGCCCTGGTTGATCAGGCCATGCTCGGTGGAGAACAGCGTGCTGAACATCATGGCGATGGCCACGGTGGAGGTGATGTAGGGCAAGAAATACACGCCCACGATCGCGTTGCGCCCGCGCTTGAACACCTTGTCAATGAACGCGGCCAGGGGAATCGCCACCAGGTGCTGGGGCGCGCCCGCGGCCAGTGCCAGCCAGAACGTGTTGCCAAGCGACTTCCAGAACCACTCGTCACCCAGCGTGAAGATGAAGTTGTCCAGGCCGACAAACTTCATGGCCGAAAGACCCGCTGTGGGCTCCCACGACTGGAACGCCAGGTAGAACGAAAACAGCAGGGGAAAGATGCCGAACACCGCGAACAGCAGCAGGAACGGAC